>JALYNE010000316.1 GCA_030773375.1 Pseudomonadota bacterium | reverse complement strand
GAGGTCTTCGGCCAGGTGCTCCGGCTCGGCTTCGGCTTTGCCGAAGTGGGGACGCTTACGCCGCAGCCGCAGGAGGGGAACCCCCGGCCGCGCCTGTTCCGGCTCGCGGAGGATCGCGCTGTGATCAACCGGATGGGCTTCAACAACGGCGGCTTCGGCGCGGCTTTGCCGCGGCTTGGGCGGCGCCCGCGCGCGGGCATCGTCGGCATCAACATCGGCGCCAACAAGGATAGCCCCGATCGCATCGCCGATTACGTGTCAGGCGTGCGCATCATGGCTCCGCTTGCAGATTACCTAACCGTCAACATCTCGTCCCCCAACACACCGGGTCTTCGAGGTCTGCAGGACAAGGCGGCGCTCGATGAATTGCTGGCCGCAGTGGTCCAGGCCCGTTCCGGACGAAATCCTCCTATCTTCCTGAAGCTCGCCCCCGACCTCCGTCGCGCCGAAATCGACGACGTCGCGCAGGTCGCGATCGAACGGGGGATGGACGCGCTGATCGTTTCCAACACCACCATTATACGGCCCGATCTCCGATCGAAGCATGGCGGGGAGGCTGGCGGGCTTTCGGGCGCACCGCTGAAGGCGCTTGCGCTTGAGCGTCTGCGGGATTTTCGAAGCGCCACCGGAGGCGCGATCCCGCTGATCGCAGCCGGCGGAATCGAATGCGGCGCCGACGCCTTTGCCCGTATTCAGGCTGGGGCGAGCCTGGTGCAGCTTTACTCCGCGCTTGTCTATGCGGGGCCGGCGATTGCCCGAACGATCTGCCGCGACATGAAGCGCCTGCTGGCGCGGGAGGGGTATCGAAATATTGCTGAAGCTGTGGGCACCGAGCCCGCGTCTTAGCGCTTGCCGCGGCGCCTCAGGCGGTTAGTGTCACCGCGATGATGCACCGACTGCTTCAGGCTTTCCGGCCGTTTCGCCTCGCGCTGCCGCTTCTCGCGCTCAGCGCCTGCGCCGCCCCCACAATGCAATCGCCCAAGCCCGGGGCAGCGACCTCTGTGGTGCGCGGTGCGGTTTCAGCGGCGGATCCTCGTGCAGCCGAAGCCGGCCGCGAAATCCTCCGGCAGGGCGGCACCGCAGCCGATGCGGCGCTTGCCATGGTGCTCGCGCTGACGGTGGTCGAGCCGCAATCCTCCGGCATCGGCGGCGGCGGGTTCCTCGTCTATCATGATGAGCCGCGCAACCAACTGACTTCGTACGACGGGCGCGAGAAAGCACCGGCCGCTGCCACGCCAGCTTTGTTTCTCGGCCCGGACGGCAAGCCGATCAGCCAGCGCGAGGCAGTCCCGGGCGGCAAGAGCGTCGGCGTTCCGGGCAACATCCGGATGATGGAGCTCGCGCACGAGCGCCACGGGAGGTTGCGCTGGGCGCAGCTGTTCCAGCCGGCGATCCGCCTGGCTCGCGACGGCTTTGCGATCACGCCGCGGATGCACCGGATGCTGAGCGGCGGCAGCAGGCTTACCGGGCTGAGCGCATGGGGCAGGGGGCAGTTCTACCAGCCCAGCGGCGAGCCGAAGCCAGTCGGCACGATCGTCAAGAACCCTGAACTGGCACGTTTGCTTGGAACCGTAGCCAGCCGTGGGCCCGACTATTTCTACACCGGCGCTCCTGCCGACGCGCTCGTCCAGACTGTTCGCTCCGCTCCCATCAATCCGTCGTCCATGACCAAGGGGGACCTTGTCAGCTACGAGGCAAAGGAGCGGCCGGTGCCGTGCGGCGAATATCGCGGGCACCGGATCTGTGGGATGGGTCCTCCTTCCTCCGGCGCCACCACCGTGTTCGCAATCTTGAAGCAGCTCGAGCGCTTCGATCTTGCTGGGCTCGGCCGCCAGAACCCTGCAGCCTGGCACCTCGTCGCGGAGTCGATGCGGCTCGCTTATGCCGACCGCGAGGCCTATCTGGCGGATCCTGACTTCGTACGTGTCCCGACGGCGGGCTTGATGGATCCGGCTTACCTCGGCACCCGGTCCCAGCTCATCTCGCCCGCCCGTGCCATGCCGAGCGTCTCCGCCGGCACACCCTCCGGTGCTCCGCGAGTCACGGCCGCCGCCGATGGCGAAGTTCCTGCCACTAGCCACATGGTTGCGGTTGATTCGGCCGGCAACGTCGCCTCGCTGACCTCCACGATCGAAGGCGTTTGGGGATCCGGGCTTACGGTCCACGGCTACTTCCTCAATAACGAGCTCACCGACTTCAGCCTCGCCCCCGAGCGGAACGGCGCACCGGTGGCGAACCGGGTTGAACCGGGAAAGCGGCCGCGCAGCTCGATGTCGCCGACCATCGTCTATGGCCCGGACGGCGAGGTTCGCATCGCGCTCGGCGCAGCTGGCGGCCCGACGATCATCGCGCAGGTCGCGAAGGCCATCATTGGCGTGATCGACTGGAAGCTCAGCGCGCAGGAAGCGCTCGCGCTTCCCCAGATCATGGGCACCCCCGAACGTGTCACCGTTGAACGCGGGACCTGGCTGGAAACCATCGCGCCGACCCTCAGCGCAATGGGACACCGCGTGGTGCCAGTCGACCCCGGCTACAAAGCCAACGCCATCGAGCGCGTGAACGGCAGCTGGCGCGGCGCCGCAGACCCTCGCAGCGAAGGCGTGGCGCTCGGCCAATGAGCGGACGGGCCATGCGCGAGCTCGAACACTTCCCGAACCTCGTCACCATGTTCTTTACGCGCGCAGCGGCGAAGGGCGACGCGCCGTTTCTCTGGGCCAAGCGAGACGGGCAATGGCGCTCGACGAGCTGGCGCAAAGCGGCCGAGAAGGTCGCCGCGCTGGCTTCGGCCCTGAAACGGATCGGGCTCAATCCTGGCGACACCGTGATGCTTGTCTCCGAGAACCGGCCCGAATGGTGCATTGCCGATCTCGCCATCATGGCGGCGGGTTGCATCACGGTGCCCACCTACATCACCAACACCGAACGCGACCACCAGCACATCCTGGACGACAGCGGCGCCCGCGCGGTGATCGTCTCCAGCCAGAAGCTCGCCAAGCCGCTGCTTCCGGCGGCGTTCCGGTCCGACTGCTGCATGCACGTCATCGGAATCGACGCGATCCGCGCCGGTCAACCCGGTGACATCAGCTTCCACGACTGGAACAGCATGATCGCTGCCGAACTGCCGGACGTCGCCGCCTGCGCTGCGGAAGCCTCCTTCAGCCGCGAGGATATCGCCGCCATCATATACACGAGCGGTACCGGCGGTGCGCCCCGCGGCGTGATGCAGCACCACGGTGCCATCCTCCACAATGTGGAGGGCTGCACGGATGTGATCGCCAACGATTTCGGCTGGGGAGACGAGGTCTTTCTATCCTTCCTGCCGGCCAGCCACGCTTACGAGCATAGCGGGGGCCAGATGTTCCCGATCGGGCTTGGAGCGCAGATCTATTACTCGGAGGGGATCGAGAAGCTCGCCTCGAACATCGAGGAGGTACGGCCGACCATCATGGTCGTTGTCCCGAGGCTGTTCGAGGTGCTGCGGCAGCGCATTTTGAAGAGCGTCGAGAAGCAGGGGAAGCTCACCGGCTACCTCATGCGGCGCGCACTCGACATAGGAGCCAAGGCTTATGCCGGCTCGGTGCCGCTCTGGGACCGGCCGATGGACCTCCTGCTTGAAAGGACGCTCCGGCCTAAAATCTCGAAGCGCTTCGGCGGCCGGATCAAGGCCATGGTCTCGGGCGGAGCGCCGCTCAACCCGGACATCGGCATCTTCTTCCAATCGCTCGGGCTGACCGTGCTTCAGGGCTACGGCCAGACCGAGGCCGGCCCGGTGATCAGCTGCAACCGCCCAAGTGCCGGCATCAAGATGGACACGGTCGGGCCACCGCTCAAGAATAGCGAGGTGCGCATCGCGGAAGACGGGGAGATCCTCGTCCGCGGCGAGCTGGTGATGAAGGGCTATTGGCGCAATCCGGCACAGACGGAGCGGACGGTGATCGGCGGCTGGCTTCACACCGGTGACGTTGGTCATGTCGACGAAGCCGGTCGGATCGTCATCACTGACCGGAAGAAGGACCTGATCGTCCTCGACAAGGGCGACAACGTCGCGCCGCAGCGCGTCGAGGGAATGCTGACGCTGGAGCCCGAGATCGTCCAGGCGATGGTGGTAGGCGATCGCCGGCCCTACATCGTCGGCGTCATCGTTCCCGATCCAGAATGGACTGCGGAGTGGGCGAGGGCGAATGGCCGCCGCTTCGACTTCGCCGCGCTCGCCAGCGACCCGGATTATCACCGCGCGCTCGGCGCAGCGGTGGAGCGGGTCAATGCCGACCTCTCGGTGACTGAAAAGGTGCGTCGCTTCATTCTGGCCGATGAGCCGTTCACCGCCGAGAACGAACAGCTGACGCC
>JALYNE010000315.1 GCA_030773375.1 Pseudomonadota bacterium | reverse complement strand
GGCGAGGCGGGCGGCCCGATCGCGAAAAATCTTGGGGACGAAGCCACGGCGCGGCTGGTCGAAGCACTCGGCCTCGGCGCCGATGACGGCGTCTTCTTCGCCGCCGGCAGGGAAGCGCAGGCCGCCAAGCTGGCCGGCGTTGCGCGCACTCGCACGGCCGAGGAGCTGGGCTTGATCGAAGAAGGCCAGTTCGCCTTTTGTTGGATCGTCGACTTCCCGATGTTCGAATATGACGAGGAAGCCAAGAAGGTCGACTTCAGCCACAATCCTTTTTCGATGCCACAGGGCGAACTGGAGGCGCTGGAGACGAAAGATCCGCTCGATATCCTCGCTTACCAGTATGACATCGTCTGCAACGGCGTGGAGCTCTCGTCGGGTGCGATCCGGAACCACCGGCCGGACATCATGTACAAGGCGTTCGAGATCGCCGGCTACAGCCGGGAAGACGTGGACCAGAATTTCTCAGGCATGATCAACGCGTTCAAGTACGGCGCTCCGCCCCACGGTGGATCGGCACCGGGCATTGACCGTATCGTCATGCTGCTTGCAGGCGAGCCGAACATCCGGGAGGTGGTCCTGTTTCCGATGAACCAGAAGGCCGAAGATCTGATGATGGGCGCACCCGGCGAAGTGACCCCCAGGCAGCTGCGCGAACTCCACATCCGCCTCGTCGATCCCGCGGGCGCCGCCAAGAAGGAGCCGGCCAAGGTGGTGGCGCCGGAATAAGACACTCCCTTGCGGGAGAAGCTGACGCTGGGGATAAGGCGGTCATGACGATAGACCTCAGCCACTACGAAGGCGGCACGCCCTTCAAGGGCAATTACAACCAGGCGCTCGAAGATCTGCAGGACCGCCTGTCCCGCATCCTCGTCGCGCACATCGTTCACCGGAAGCGCAGCGTGATCGTGTTCGAGGGTTGGGACGCGGCAGGGAAGGGCGGCGCGATCCAGCGGCTGACATGCGGATGGGATCCGCGCAGCTTCTCGGTGTGGCCGATCGCAGCTCCCACGACTGAGGAGAAGGAGCGCCACTTTCTGTGGCGGTTCTGGACAAAGCTACCGGGCGGGGGGCAAATCGCCGTGTTCGATCGCAGCTGGTACGGCCGCGTGCTCGTAGAGCGGGTGGAGGGATTTGCGACCGAGGCGCAATGGCGCCGGGGATACGACGAGATAAACGAGTTCGAAGCCCAGCAAGCGGATGATGGCACGACCATCGTCAAGCTCTTCTTCCACATCACGCAGGAGACGCAGGACGAGCGGCTGAAGGCTCGGCTTGAACATCCCTGGAAGCGCTGGAAAGTGACGGCGGACGACTTCCGCAACCGGAGCCGGAGACCGGACTATCTCCGCGCCGTTAGCGAGATGTTCGCGCACACCAGCACCCGCTGGGCACCCTGGCAGGTGATCGACGGGAACAACAAAAAGGCCGCTCGAATCGCCGCGCTCACGACCATTGCAGATGCCCTGGAGCGAGCGGTGCCGCTGAAGCCACCGGCAGCTTCGGCCCAACTGGAGGAAATCGCCCGCGCCACATTTCAGAAAGATGGTTAACGATCCGTAACGAAGCAACTTTTTGCGTCGTTTTAGGTTACAAGGGCAGCGACCATCCTTGGGGAGACTGGTGATGCGGCGGCGCACGATCATGGGCTTGCTGACCTTGGCGCTGGGGGTTTCTGCCTGCGCTTATTATGGCGACTATGGCCAGGGCAGCTATTCCGGCGTCGGCTATGGCGACTATCGATATGATGGGACCGATTATGATCGCAGCCGTTGGGCTGGCGACGCCGCGGGCTTTGGCGGCAGGGGCGCGCACATCCTCGATCCCTGGCTCGCTCTTACCCCGGAAGGGCGGCAAGTCGTGACGCTCGGTTTCGACGATAATGACAATGGCCGGATCAGCGAAGAGACTGCGCATCGCGCCAACCTGTGGTTCCGCCGCTATGCCGATACCAATCGCGACATGCGGCTCACGGACGAAGAAATTCGCATCGCCCTGGTGCAGGCAACTCGGCAGGGTGCCGCCGCCGGCTACCCCTGAGCTTCAGGCGCCGGGTAGCGTATCTCCAGAACCTCGAACTCCCGCTCCCCCGATGGAAGCGTCACTCGGCGGAGATCGCCAACGGCGGCACCGCGGATTGCGCGCGCCATAGGTGAGTTCCAGCTGATGGCGCCACTCCCTGCGTCGGCCTCGTCTTCACCCACCAGGGTGACCGACCGCTCATTGTCGTCCTCGTCAACGAGGGTTACGGTGGCGCCGAAGTAGACGCGACTCCGATCGGGCTGCTGTGCGGGATCGAGCACGTTCGCGGCCGCCATGCGCTTCGACAGCCAGTTGATGCGCCGGTCGATCTCCCGGAGACGCTTGCGCCCATAGATATAATCGCCGTTCTCCGAACGGTCGCCATTGCCTGCTGCCCAGCTGATCGTCTCGACAACCTTCGGCCTCTCCAGGGAGAACAAGGCCTGATATTCCTCGCGGAGCCGTCGATAGCCTGCGGGCGTGATGTAGTTCGGCTTGTCGTTCATGGGATCCCCATCGAACCAGGCTTCGACGGAAAATCTCAGCCCGGCCGACCCGGCTTGCCGAGATAGTAGGAAAGCCGCGTCCGCTCGGGCGTCCGCGCCCGCACAGGGTTCATGGTGTCATAAACCACCGCATTTTCCAGCACGCGTTGGACGTAGCCCCGGGTCTCCGAAAACGGGATCTCCTCGATCCAGCGGATCACGTCCACCCCAGGCAGGCGGGGATCGCCATTTTGTGCAATCCAGCGGCGGACGTTGCCCATACCGGCATTGTAGCTCGCCACGGCCAGCGGCGCGCTGCCGCCCCAATAGTCCACGAGCGTCTCGAAATATCGGCTGCCGAGCATCACGTTGTAGCCCGGATCCTGCGTCAACCGGCTGAGATCGTAGGCCAAGCCGAGCTTGCCCGACACTTCACGCGCGGTGGCCGGCATCAACTGCATCATGCCACGAGCGCCAACCGGGCTTACCGCAGCCCTATCGAATGAGCTTTCCTGTCGGATGATGCCGTGCGCCAGCGACCAGTAGCGGTTCTGGGACGGCGGAATGGAGACTTCAGGATAGCCGGCGCGGGTGTAGAAAGGCTCGCCCGAATTGCGCGCGCTCCGCGCGACCCAGACGCTGAGATCCTGTCGCCCGATCCGACCCGCGAAATCCGACAAAAGCGCGCGCTCGCGCTCGCCTTCGGCGCGTTCGGCGAGCGTCCGGATGAACAGCGACTGGTCCTCGCGGCGGCCGAGAAGGCCAAGCGTCCGCGTCGCTTCGACGACGTCTCGCCGCTCGAATGCGCTGCGTTCCGCCTCCGTGAGGATCAGCGATGTGGGGGCGGGTGCGGGCACAGGACGGCCGAGCCGTTCAAGCGCCAGCTGGCCATAGAAAAGTTCGGGATAGGCGCCTGCCTGCGTGAAATATTGTTCGGCCTGCGCACTCTGTCCCGCCGCCTCGGCAGCGCGGCCCGCCCAATAATAGCCCTTGCTCGCCACTTGCGACGAGCGGCCGCCGCGAGCGTAGCGCAGGAACATTTGAGCGGCGTCAGACGGGCGGCCGAGCCGTTGCAGCGCCGTGGTTCCGGCGAGCCAGGCGAGGCTCGTATAATGGTCGCGCTCGTCTGCCGATTGGTCGATCACCCTGACGCCGGCAGGATAAGCATCGTCGATCTGACTGGAGATTTGGTAGGCAGTAAGCCAGTTGCGGTCGCTGGCGGCGCCGCGCGCCATTGCCAGCAGCGTTTCGAACCATCTTTCGGCATTGTGCGGCCGGCCCGTGAGGGTGCGTGGCTGCGCGAGAAGCGCGCGCGCCGCCGCGCTCTGCTGGCCACTGCGAAGCCAATTGGCGCGGTCCATGATCACGCCGGCCTCGCTGCTTGCGGATGATCCGATCAGGCCCAGCCGCATCGCGGCGTCTGGCGCATCGGTCTGAAGCGCGAGCCTCGCCTCGTAGACAGGACGGCGGGCAGCAGACGCGAGCGGCAGCATCCGCTGAGCGCTCTGCATGTCACGATTGTCGAGCAGCGCCTCCATGCGCCGGTCGTGATCCTGCTGCGTCAGGGAGCCGCCGAAAAGGCTCAGCAGACGGTCTTCGTCCGTCCGAGGCAGCACGCCGCCGTGCCACGCCCGGCGAGCGGCCTGCCTGGCTTCGGCGATGCTTCCTTCGGCGATGAGCGCGAAGGCGTGCCGGGCATGTCCGGAATTTGTGAGCGGCGGCAGGCTGCGGAAGTAAGCGACCACTTCACCAGGCCGGCTCGTGTCGGGGTTGATCGCTCGCTCGGCCGAGCGGCGCATGGCGGCCTCACCCGGCCAGCCCCGATGGCTGGTAAGAAAGGATGCGTA
>JALYNE010000314.1 GCA_030773375.1 Pseudomonadota bacterium | reverse complement strand
AGGGCACCGTCGCAGGCGACATGATCGAAGCGCCGATCGGAACCGGCAAGGATGGAACGGACGTGTTCCTCCGCGACATTTGGCCTTCGAACGAGGAAATCCGTTCGTTGATCGACCAATATGTGAATGCCGACATGTTCAAGGCCCGCTACGCCGACGTCTACAAGGGCGATGAGCGTTGGCGGGTGATCGACGTCACCGGCGGCGAGACCTATGCGTGGTCGGCAGGCTCGACTTACATCCAGAATCCACCCTATTTCGAAGGCATGTCGATGACTGCGGCCGGCATCGAAGACATCCGGGACGCGCGCGTGCTCGCCATCTTCGGGGACTCGATCACCACCGATCACATCAGCCCGGCAGGCGCTATCAAGGCGGACAGCCCGGCCGGGAAATATCTTCTGGAACATCAGGTCGCCCGGCCGGACTTCAACAGCTACGGCGCCCGCCGCGGCAATCACGAAGTCATGATGCGCGGCACCTTCGCCAACATCCGCATCCGCAACCAAATGACGCCTGGGGTCGAGGGCGGCGTCACGCGCTACGTGCCGACCGGCGAGGTGATGCCGATCTACGACGCTGCGATGCGCTACAAGGAAGAGGGCCGATCCCTCGTCGTCATTGCTGGCAAGGAATATGGCACGGGCTCGTCGCGCGACTGGGCCGCCAAGGGAACGAACCTGCTGGGCGTGCGCGCCGTCATCGCCGAGACGTATGAGCGCATCCACCGCTCCAACCTGGTCGGCATGGGCGTGTTGCCGCTTCAGTTCCTCAACGGCGAAACCCGGGAGAGCCTCGGTTTCACGGGGCAAGAGACCTTCACCGTCACGGGCGTTGCGGATCTTCAGCCGCGCCAGGAAACGAACGTCCTGGTGACCCGCGTAGACGGATCGACCTTCACGTTCCCCGTGCGGGTGCGGATCGATACCTTGAACGAACTTGAATATTTCCGAGCAGGCGGCATCCTCCACTACGTGCTGCGGAGGCTCGCCGCCTGAGCCCGCAGCTCATCCTTATTGAAGTCGCCGGCTGGACAGGCGCGTCGCTGATCCTCGGGGCTTACCTGTTGCTGTCGATGGGAAAGCTGACCGGTCAGTCACCGCTCTACCAGGCGATGAACGTGGTCGGCGCGGCCGGCTTCATCGTCAACGGGTGGTGGCACGGTGCAGTCCCATCGGCCGCGCTGAATGCCATCTGGATGCTGATTGGAGCCATTGCGTGGTGGCGCATTCGACGAAAAGGCGGTTCCCGGCCGGCCTGATCATGGCCAGCTTGTCGATAACCGCGCGCGCCGGCGACACGACTTGGCGCGGTGCGCGGAACTCCGCACTCTGGCCCTCGGTTTTCACCGCATGTTCGTAACGTTGCTTCAACGGCTGCGACCCCTGCGCGGCCTTCCGATCTGGGCACGTTACGTCGCCACTGCCTTCATTGTTCTCTGCTGCTTCGGCCTCCGTTATCTCCTGTCCGGGACGGGAGAGGGGGAAAGCCTGCCGCTCTACCTGATGTTCGTGCCCGCCGTAATCGTGTCCTCATTCGCGTTCGACCGAGGCTCCGGCTTTTTCGCGGTCGCGCTCAGTGCTGTCCTCGGCCTCTATTTTTTCGTTGAGCCGCACCAAAGCTTCGGCCTTCATCATATTGGCGAGGTGGTGCGCCTCGTGGTGTTCGTGCTGGTCGGAACCCTCACCGCCGCCATCGTCGAGGCACTGCGCTCGACCGTGGATGAACTCGAGGACACGCGGCGGCGCCTCGCCGACGACTACGTGCTTCTGAGCGCCGCCGACCAGCAAAAGGACCTGCTGCTCGCCGACCTCAACCATCGCATCAAGAATCATCTGCAGTCGATCATCGGCCTCCTTTCGATGACCGCCCGAAAGGTCGAGGATCCGGAAAGCGCCCGGGCGGCTCTGGAAGCGGCTGCCTCGCGGCTGGCCGTGCTCGGGCGAGTGTACGACCGGCTCCAGGTCAGCAGGAACGTCGCCGTCCTGGATGCGCGGGATTTCATCAGCAATCTGTGCGCTGACCTCAAGGCCACGATCGGCGAGCTCCGGCCGATTGCAATCCGTGTCGATGCAGAGGCCATCGATCTCGACTCCAATCGCGCCGTGACGCTGGGGCTCATCATCAACGAGCTCGTGACCAATGCCCTGAAATATGCCTTCGCGAATGGCCGGGAGGGAGAAATCCAGGTCAGCTTCCGGCGAACACCGAGCGGGCTCTGCCTCTCTGTCTCCGACGACGGGTCCGGCATGGCAGCGATGCGCGAAGGCTCCAGCGGCGTCCGCCTCGTCAAGGCCTTGGCGCGGCAGCTGGGCGGACATGCCGAGTGGTCCGGCCCACCGGGAACGCGCGTCGAGGTAGAATTCGCCGACCAGAAGGGCGCGCAGCAGGTGTTCTGAAGCCGATCAGCAGAAGCTTTATGGTCCTGTTTGAAAAGCGGCCGAAGCTCGGTTTTCAATCAGGCGTTTTGCGCTTCTGCCAGAGCAGCGGCCAGCCAGCCGGGAATGATCGCGCCGCCAAGATCATCTGTTCGGCGATGCTCGACGGCAAGACCGAATTCCGGATAGAGAACGCGCGTGCGCTCGCCCGCAGTGTCGGTGGCCACCGCCACGAGACGCCGGTTGACCTTGGATCGGTGGTGCATTCGGGCGGTATTTTCCTGACCGACATAGCAGCCCTTCGCAAAGCTCACGCCGCCCAGCTCGGCTGCGTTGCATTCGAGCCAAAGCGTCTTGTCCGAGCCGAGCTCGGAACGCCCTTCGGCAACGCCGAGCCGCAGCCGGTGCTTGAGCCAGCCTTCGGCCGCCGACTCGGCCGGAGCGAGCCAGCGGCGGCCGAGTTCGGCGAGGCGAGGATCCGATGTGCCGTCACCAGCGCGGGACCAGTGCACCGCTAGCGACTGCTCGGGGGCGATCTGGATCGGGCGCCGAAGGCGGTAAAGCGTGAGGCGCCTGACAAGATCGCCCGCGGCTTCGCGCTCGCAGTCAATCAGCACGTCTTGGCCGCCATCCACGGCTTCCGAGTCCCAAAGGATGAAGTCGAACAGCGCTTTACCTTGCGGCGTAAGCAGCCCAGCCCAGAGCGGGGTTCCGGGACCAAGCGCCGCAATGTCACTCGTGATCAGCCCCTGCAGGAATCCCCGCACGTCCTCCCCGGAAAGTCGGATCAGCGCTCGGTCGATGAGGGTGGTCGCGGCCATTCCGGTGAGTTAGGGACGCGCGAGCCCGAAGGGAAGCGACGGAGACTTGGAATGGCCAGTTACGATCTCGTCCTCAAGAACGGCACGGTCTGGACCCCAGGTGGGCCCGTCGACACGAATGTCGGCGTCAGCGATGGCAAGATCGCCGGGCTTTGCGTTGCGAGCGATGCCGGCGAGACGATCGACTGCACCGGCCTCACCATCCTGCCAGGAGTCATCGATACACAAGTTCATTTCCGCGAGCCGGGACTTGAAGCCAAGGAGGATCTCGAAAGCGGCAGCCGGGCGGCGGTGATGGGGGGCGTCACGGCCGTTTTTGAAATGCCGAACACGAAGCCCAATACGGACAGCGCCGAAGCGCTCGAGGAGAAGCTTCGCCGCGCGCACGGCCGCATGTGGTGCGACCATGCCTTTTACGTGGGCGCGACCTCGGCCAATGCGGAGCGGCTGGCCGAGCTCGAGCGGCTACCGGGCACGGCGGGCGTCAAGATTTTCATGGGCGCCTCGACCGGCGATCTCCTCGTCTCCGAAGACCGGGAGCTTGCACGGGTGCTGGCGTCGGGCACGCGGCGCGTCGCCATCCACGCCGAGGACGAGGCGCGGATGAACGCGCGGCTGGCCGAACGAACCGATGGCGATCCTTCCAGTCACCCGGTGTGGCGCGACGATGAGAGCGCAATCCTTGCGACGCGGCGGATCCTGAAGCTCGCCCGCGAGGCGAAGCGGCGGATCCATATCCTTCACGTGACCACGCCCGCCGAGCTCGAGATCATTGCGGGGCACAAGGATATCGCCAGCTGCGAAGTGACGCCGCAGCACCTGACGCTCGCAGGCGAAGAGGCCTATCCCGCGCTCGGCAGTTACGCGCAGATGAACCCGCCGATCCGTTCAGGCAAGCACCGCGATGGTCTCTGGCACTGGCTGAACCAAGGAGTGCCGGACGTCATCGGATCCGATCATGCGCCGCACACCAAAGAAGAAAAAGCAAAGCCCTACCCCGCCTCGCCGAGCGGCATGCCGGGGGTACAGACTCTGTTACCCTTGCTGCTGAACCACGTCGCAAACGGACGCACGTCGCTGCAGCGGGTGGTCGATCTCACCTCAGCGGGCGCGCAACGCATCTTCGGGATCGTGGGCAAAGGCCGGATCGCCGCCGGCTACGACG
>JALYNE010000313.1 GCA_030773375.1 Pseudomonadota bacterium | reverse complement strand
CTTTCTGCGCCAGCCCGCATAAGCTCCATCCGGGCAGCGGATGACCGGCGCCGAGCATGATTGAGAGCAGCAGCATGGAAGCATCCCTCCTCACCATCATCCTGCTTGGCATTGTCGAGGGCCTGACGGAATTCATCCCCGTCTCCTCGACCGGCCACCTCGTCCTCGCCGGCGAACTGCTTGGCTTCAACAGCGCGGCTGCAGGAACGTTCGAGATCGTCATCCAGCTCGGCGCGATCCTCGCCGTGATCGTGCTCTACTGGCGCCGCTTCTGGGACGTGTTCCTCGGCCTCGGACGGCGCGATCGGGATGCGGTCGTTTTCACGCGCAACATCCTCCTGGGATTCTTGCCGTCCGCGGTCATCGGCCTGTTCGTCTACGATGCCGTGAAGGCGATGCTCGATGCTCCGATCATCGTCGCGGTCGCGCTCATCCTTGGCGGGATTGCGATACTTGCCCTGGAGCGGTGGAACCGGAATCCGACCACACCCACCGTGGAAGCGATGAGCTGGAAGACGGCGCTCGGCATTGGTTTCATCCAGTGCCTCTCGATGATCCCGGGCGTCAGCCGGTCGGGCGCGACGATCATGGGTGCCGTGGGCCTCGGGGTGGAGCGGAAGAGCGCGGCCGAGTTCAGCTTCTTCGTGGCCGTTCCCACCATGCTCGCCGCCTCCACCTACGATCTCATCAAGACGGGAGCCGAGCTTGGAAGCGGTGCCTGGACAACGATTGCGGTGGGTTTCGTCGTCTCCTTCATTGTCGCCCTCGCCGTGATCAAATGGTTCATCGGTATCGTCTCGCGATACGGCTTCGCCCCGTTCGCCTGGTATCGCATCGTCGCAGGCACGGTGGCGCTGGTCTGGCTTCTGGCACGCTGAGCCAGAGGCCTGGGCCAAGCTCTGCAGTGGGGAGACCGGCGCCGGCACGATCTGGCTGGAGGCGTGTTCAGACTCGGCTCATCCAGCACTGAGTAGACGGGGAACCTCGATTCGTGCGGACGCGTTTTCGTTGCGCCGGACAGTTTTTTGAGGAGGCCCGTAATGCGTAATCTGATCCTCGGCCTGAGCGCCGTCGCTCTGGCAGCGCCCGCCGCTTATGCGCAATCCTCGCCGAGCTTCCCCAGGGAAATGGACGAGGAGATCGTCCGCAGCTTGCCCCATCCTGCCGAAGTCGAAGGCGCGGCTGAAACGGTCGGCCGTGCCGCCGAGGCGATCCTCGACGTTCCGATCGGCGGCGTCGTTCGCGCAATCGACCCCACCCGGCGGGTGCACCCCGACGACACGATCGAAGACGTTGCCGGCGACCGCGACCCTTATGTGCGGGAGCGGATCCGGGACTCGGTTGACGATCTCGCCGTCGGCATGGGCGCTGTCGCAGCCCAGGTGGCCGTGATCGCGCCGGAACTCCGTCGGTCGCTCGCCGGCCTCGAGCACAGCCTCGATCGAGCCATCCGCAGTGGGCGCGGTGCCCGCGATCGCTACGACCGGGATTATGATCGTCGGCGCGACCGCGATTATGATCGCGACGAGGATTATCGCCGCTAGAGCGGCTTAACCGCTTAAGCGTTGGACGGCGCGCGCCGCGGCGCTATGAGTCGCGGCCCGATGTGGCAGCTTTATCAATTCCCGCTCTGTCCCTTCTCGCGCAAGGTTCGGCTGATGCTCAGCGAAAAGGGAGTCGCTCACGAACTTGTGCGCGAATCGCCATGGCTGAAGCGCGACGAGTTCATCGACATGAACCCGGCCGGCCAGACGCCTGTTCTGGTCGAGCCCGGACGCGGGACCATTCTCATCGATTCGAACGCGATCTGCGAATATTTCGAAGAGACGGTGGAAAAGTCGCCGATGATCCCCGGCACAGCGATCAACCGCGCCGAGGTTCGCCGCCTTGTCTCCTGGTTCGACGAGCGGCTTTACGGGGACGTGGTGGCCCCGCTCCTCGAGGAGCGGATGCGAAAGCGTATCGTCAATCGCGATCCCCCCGATACCAAGGTGCTGCGCGAGGCGATGAAGGTCGCCAACGGCCACCTCGATTATATCGACTATCTGCTTGATCATCGCCGCTGGTTGGCGGGCCCGGTGCTGAGCCTTGCCGACCTGACCGCCGCCGCACAGCTCTCCGTGGCCGATTATCTGGGCGGCCTCGACTGGCGCGGCCACAAGCAGACGACCGACTGGTACGCGGTGATGAAGTCGAGGCCGAGCTTTCGGCCGCTCCTCGGCGAACGCATGGAAGTGATCGCCCCGCCCGCACATTACGACAAGGTCGATTTCTTTTAGAGTGCTTTCAAGTCAGGTGGAATCACCTGACGGCTCGGAAAGCACGGCAAACAGAGAAAACCGCAGTCGTTTTCACCGTTCAATCAAACCGGGAACGAGCCTAGCCACTCTCGTTGTCGGACCTGCGCCAGGCTGCGGTGGTCCTCGCCAGCGTCCTCCTTTCAGCGGCCGACAGCGACAAGCCGATCCCGCCAAACGTGCTCCCGACGCAGCCCCGCCCGACGGACCCGTTCAAATATGAGGATCCGGCGAAGAAGTAGAGCTCTCGTGAAGCGCGATCAGCGGGCCCGAGCGGTCACGAAATAATCGAGCGACTTGTTTTCAGAGAGGGTGAAGCCGCGCATCGGGTCGTAGCTCAGGCCGGTGACGTCCGTCACCTCGAGCCCTGCATCCGTCAGCAGCGAGCAGAGCTCCTCCGGAGTCAGGAACTTCCGCCAGTCGTGCGTGCCTCGCGGGATCCGGCCAAGACCTTCGGCGAGCACGATCATCAGCAGCCGGGACGTTGCGGTGCGGTTCGGGGTGGACAGGATGAGCAGCCCATCCTCGGCAAGCGCACCTGCCAGCCCCTGCACAAAGGCAGCGGTGTCGGTGACATGCTCGATCACTTCGAGCGAGGTGATAAGATCGTACGGCCCGTCGAGGCGCTCAACGCCGCCCGGCCGATAGTCGATCGCAAGCCCCTGCCCCTCCGCGTGAAGCCGCGCCGCGGCAACGTTCTCGGGCGCTGCATCGACGCCGGTCACTTCGGCGCCGAGGCGGGCCAGAGGCTCCGCGAGCAAGCCCGCGCCGCAGCCGACGTCCGCTGCGCGCTTCCCCTTCAATGGCCGCCGCTCGCATTCGTCACCGCCCCAGTGGTGATCGATCTGGTCGCGTATGTAGCGCAGCCGCACCGGGTTGAGCTTGTGCAGCATTGCCGAGGAGCCTTTCGGATCCCACCAATCGGCTGCCATCCGCCCGAAATGCGCCGCTTCCCTGGGATCAATCGTCGGATGGGGCTCGCTTGCATGTCTCATACGGCATCCCTATCAGGGCTGCGCCTTCATTCCCAGCCAGAGCCTGAGCGAGATACATTGGCCCGCATAGTGATGAAATTCGGCGGCACGTCGATGGCCGGTATCGAGCGAATTCGCCACGTCGCCAGCCTCGTGAAGCGCAAAGCCGAGGCCGGAAACCAGGTGGGTGTGGTCGTCTCGGCAATGGCGGGCGAAACCGACCGCCTGATCCACCTCTGCCGCGAAGCCGCATCGCTTTACGATCCGCGCGAATATGACGTCGTTGTTGCCTCCGGCGAGCAAGTGACCAGCGGACTTTTGGCGATCACGCTCCAGGGCATGGGGCTTAACGCGCGCTCCTATATGGGCTGGCAGCTCCCAATCCGGACGACCACCAGCCACTCCGCGGCCCTCATCGACCACATCGAAGTGGACGTTCTGGAGCGCGTGTTCGATGCGGGCGGAATCGCGGTCATCCCCGGCTTTCAGGGTGTCGCCGAGGACGGCAGCGTTGCGACGCTCGGCCGCGGCGGCTCGGATACGTCGGCCGTGGCGCTTGCGGCCGCGATGAAGGCGGATCGCTGCGACATCTATACCGACGTGGACGGCGTCTATACGACCGATCCTCGTATCGTGCCGCGCGCGCGCAAGCTCCCGGTTATCACCTACGAAGAGATGCTGGAGCTCGCCAGCGTTGGCGCCAAGGTGCTCCAGACCCGCTCGGTCGGGCTCGCTATGCGCCACAACCTGCCGATCAAGGTGCTCTCGTCGTTTGACGATCGCCCCGGCACGCTCGTCATCGGCGACGAACTTCTCGAGGAACACGAAATGGAACGGCAGCTCATCACCGGCATCGCCTATGACAAGAACGAGGCCATGATCACCTTGACTGGGCTGCCCGACCGCCCCGGCACGGTGGCGGCGATCTTCACGCCGCTGGCTGAGGCGAGCATCAATGTGGACATGATCGTTCAGAGCGTACACGACACCGGGGGCAAGAGCGTCGTCACCTTCACCGTTCCGACCGCTTCGCTCGCGCAGAGCGTCGATACCCTGAAAAAGGTGAAGGAGACGCTGGCATTTGACGACATCATCACCG
>JALYNE010000312.1 GCA_030773375.1 Pseudomonadota bacterium | reverse complement strand
GAGATCGTGACCGGCTTGCCGAAGAGGGAGCGTGCGGCGGTGGCGCCGAGCGCGACCGTAATTGGCGGCCGGATGAGCACGCGCTCCTGCTCGATCCACCAGCGGCAGGCGTCGATCTCCGGACCATTGGGCTTGGAATGGATGCGGCGCTTCCCCCGTTGTTCGAACTTGAAGTGCTTCACCGCATTGGTGACATAGGTTTGGGAGCGATCTACACCTGCCTCGCCGAGCGCGCGATCGAGGAGCTGGCCGGCGGGGCCGATGAAGGGCTTTCCGGCAAGATCCTCGTGGTCGCCCGGCTGCTCGCCGACAAACATGATCTTGGCGTCGAGCGGCCCTTCGCCAAAAACCGTCTGGGTGCCGCACCTGTAGAGGTCGCAGCGTGTGCAGCCCATCGCCTCCCCACGAACCGCTTCCCAGGCGGCGCGGGCATTGTCGCCGATCGAGGGCGTTGTCGCCTCAGTTTGGCTTTCCGCCTTTGCTGCCGCTGATTTGGCCTGGGATTTTTCAACCATTCGTGCCTCGCGTGCCTGCGCGCCTGAAATGAGATCCCCGACCAACGCGGTCTCGGGCATGTTTTTCCAATATTTCTTTGGCATCTCCTTGGTCATGGCTTTGACCTTGAGGCGCGCGGGATTGAAAATCGAAGCGTAATAAGTTTTCCAAGTCTCCTCGATCGGACATTTCGCCGCGTCCGCCAGGATTGCGAGCTTTGCGCGAGTGTCGAGCCGGGACATGTGTTCGATATATGTTCCGCGCCACCCTCTGTGGAGACATGCGTGGACGAAAATGTGAAACAAGCCGGTTGCAAAGCGCTGATGGCAAGGCCAGCCGGTAGGCATGGCGTTGTCCAGGCTTTTCCTGCTCCTGATCATCCTCGGCCTCGCCCTCACCGCCTGGGCTTACCGGCTCGCGACCAGGGCGCCTGTCCTGCGGGAGGCGGAGGTGCGGCTGGACGGCCTGGGCGGCCAGGCAGTACGGGTTGTTCTCATCTCAGACGTGCACGTCGCCGGGCCGGATATGCCGCCGCGGCGGCTGGCAGGGATCGTGGCGGGCATCAATCGGCTTCGCCCCGATCTGGTGGTTATCGCCGGCGATCTCGTCAGCGACCGGCTGGCTGCCACACGCCATTACTCGATGGACCAGGCGGTGGCGCCGCTTGCCGGGTTGCGGGCGAAGTTCGGCACATTCGCCGTGCTCGGCAACCACGATCATTGGCGCGACGCGGGCGAGGCGCGGGCGGCGCTTGCGAGAGCAGGAATCAGATTGCTCGACAACGATGCCGCTCGAGCGGGACCGCTCGTGGTCGGGGGCCTCGACGATGCTTATACGGGGCGCGACGATCTCGCCCGGACGGTCGGCCGGATGCGCAGCCTGGGCGGCGTGCCGGTGCTGCTCAGCCATAGCCCCGATCCCTTTGCGCGGGCGCCGGCGGACGTCCAGCTCATGCTCGCTGGGCACACACATTGCGGCCAGATCCGGCTGCCGCTGATCGGCGCCCTCTCTTATATGTCTGAATATGGCAGCCGCTTCGGCTGCGGCCGCATCAATGAAGGAGGCAGGACGCTCATCGTTGCTGCCGGCCTCGGCACCAGCATGCTGCCGTTGCGCATCGGCGCCGCGCCCGATTACTGGCTGGTGACGCTGCGAGGAGAGGCGGGTGGCTCCTGATAATCACAGAAATGAGCAATCGCCCCTCTTTACGTGAAGGTGGGCGATCGCAACGGTGTTGTCGCTGAACGGCTGTTCGTTCGCGCCGGCAATGCGTCTGACCCTGAGCAGGCTTTCTCAGCTCAACCAAGTAGCCAAAGATCCAGCCGGACCGCCTTCACCTGCGCACCGGGGAAGTTCCGGTTCAGCTGCGATCGATGAAGCATTATCCATTGTAAGCAGCTCGACTCACTATCGAAGGTTTCGAACTGGTCCCGACTGGCCTGAATGGTCTGCGTGTCCACCATGAAACGGGATCCCCGGCGACAGCCTTGAGCTCCCCGCCAATTTCGGGATGGCGAAACAACCGCTGGCACCCAGTAGGCCCGGGTCGGATCCAGACGATTCACATCGCACCGGCGCATCGGCTCTCCTCCTTCTAGAAGGGCGGGCCCCTAGAGAATCGAGTTGGCGCCAAGATCGGCGATCCCAATGGGTTCCACGCTGTGGGGGCGCTGCGGCACATCGAAGCGATCGGCGTTCATCACCTTGGTCCACGCGTTGATGAAGTCGCGGACGAACTTCTCCTCATTGCCCTTCTCAGCATAGACCTCTGCAGTTGCGCGGAGCTGGCTGTTCGAGCCAAAGATGAGGTCTGTGCGGGTCGCGCGCCACTTCTCCTGCCGGCCGCCGCGGTCATAGCCGATGAACTCCTCGTCGCCGCTCTCGTCGATCACCTGCCAGAAGGTGTCATTGTCGAGGAGGTTGACGAAGAAGTCGTTGGTCAATTGACCCTTGCGGTTGGTGAAGACTCCCTCGGGCGCGTCTTTGTAGTTGGCGCCAAGGACCCGCAGCCCCCCAAGCAGCACCGTCATTTCAGGCGGCGACAAGCCAAGCAGCGATGCGCGGTCGAGGAGCAGCTCCTCCGTCCTCACCGAGTGCTTAGTCTTCAGATAGTTCCGGAAGCCATCCGCCGCAGGCTCCATGACGGTGAAGCTTTCGGCGTCAGTCCACTCTTGGGTTGCATCGCCGCGCCCCCCGACGAAGGGGACCTCGACCTCGAAACCCGCGTCCCGCGCCGCCTTTTCGACCGCCGCCGTACCAGCGAGCACGATCGCATCGGCCATGGAGAGGCTGCCGCGAAGCTCGTCAATGCGGACGAGGAGGCGGCCGAGCTCTTCGGGCTCGTTAACTGCCCAGCCCCGCTGCGGCTCGAGCCGAATGCGGGCGCCGTTCGCGCCGCCGCGATGATCGGACCTCCGATAGGAAGAGGCCGACGCCCAAGCGGTCTTGACTAGCTGGCCGACCGTGAAGCCCGCATCGAGGATCTTCGCCTTGAACGCGTCCACATCTGCGTCGGAAGGCATAGTGCCCTGCGGGACTGGATCCTGCCAGATCAGGTCTTCCTGCGGGACTTCGGGGCCGAGGTAACGGATCTTGGGCCCCATGTCGCGATGGGTAAGCTTGAACCACGCGCGAGCGAAGGCATCCTTGAATGCCTCATGGTCATTGCGGAAACGCTCAGAGATCGCGCGGAACTCAGGGTCGACCTTGAGCGCCATGTCGGCGGTCGTCATCATGGTCGGCACGCGCTTTGAGGGATCGTGCGCGGCCGGCGCCATGTCTTCTTCCCGCTGGTTGATGGGCTGCCACTGCTTCGCGCCGGCGGGGCTGGTCACCAACTCGTATTCATAGTCGAGCAGCAGTCGGAAGTAATTTTCGGACCATTCCGTCGGCGTGTTCACCCACGCCCCTTCGATGCCGCTGGTGATGGTGTGCTCGCCAAAGCCGCTTTCGTGTGCGCTCGCCCAGCCGAGGCCCTGAAGCGCGATATCCGCGCCCTCGGGCGCGGCGTCGACCAGGCTCGGGTCGCCCGCGCCGTGTGCCTTGCCGAAGGTGTGGCCGCCGGCGGTGAGCGCGACGGTCTCCTCGTGGTTCATCGCCATCCGCTCGAACGTCACCTTGATGTCGCGTGCCGACTGCAACGGGTCGGGGACTCCGCCGGGACCTTCCGGATTAACGTAGATGAGGCCCATCTGGATCGCGGCGAGCGGATGCTCCAGCTCCATCTCGCGATCTGGCTGAATGCGCGTCTCCGCAGCCTCGACCCACTTCTCCTCAGCGCCCCAGTAAATATCGCGCTCGGCCTCGAACACGTCCTGACGCCCGCCGCCGAAGCCGAAGATGGGGCCGCCCATCGATTCGATCGCGACGTTGCCAGTGAGGATGAAGAGATCGGCCCAGCTGATGTTCTTGCCGTACTTGCGCTTGATCGGCCACAGCAGCCGCCGCGCCTTGTCAAGGTTGCCGTTGTCAGGCCAGCTGTTGAGGGGAGCGAAACGCTGCTGACCGCTATTGGCACCGCCGCGGCCGTCAGCGGTTCGGTAGGTGCCGGCCGCGTGCCACGCCATGCGGATGAACAGCGGTCCGTAGTGCCCGTAATCGGCAGGCCACCACGGCTGGCTATCGGTCATTAGGGCTTTCAGGTCGGCCTTCAGCGCATCATAGGCCAGGGCTTTGAACGCTTCGGCATAGTCGAAGTCGTCGCCCATCGGGTCGGGCGAATTCCCGCGCTGGGTAAGGATGTCGAGGGGCAAAGCCTCCGGCCACCAGTCGCGGTTCTGGCGCCCGAGCAACGAGCGCACCATGGTTGGCCGGTCAATTGGACAGCCCATTCCTTCGCCGGTCTTTGCGTCCATGTTCGCTCTCCTGACTTAGTCATTT
>JALYNE010000311.1 GCA_030773375.1 Pseudomonadota bacterium | reverse complement strand
TGCTCGCTCGTAGCGGCAATAGCCACCAACTTTGGGTATTCGGGCCTTTCGACATTAGATTGCTTCTTCCACCGCATTCCGATCCCTCACCAGAAACGCTCTCGTGACACAAGGGCCCTCGACCAGAGCTGCGATATTGCCCATCCGTGGCGGCGAGCAGGCGCCGGCTGCAAACGGTGCTAAGCACGATCATCACCTGATCTTCCCGTAAGCATCCTGTGACAGAGAGACCTTAGTGCTCCCGCTTGCATTAAAGAAGGTCCCGCTCACTGCCGAGCAGCTCACCGCTTGCCATGGCGAGCGCTTCGCGGACGGCGACTATGGTATTCGGGGGATCGAGTGCGAAACCGAGGCTTCAGGGCGCGATTGAGAAAGCCCGCCCTGAAGATTTGCCCGGTGCGCTGGACGGCGGATCGTTGGCCGGAGGCGGTGCCTTAGGGCTGGATTGGACCAGGCCTGTTGAGCCTGGGGTGTGGATCAGGGCAAATCCCCGAGCGATTGTGCGACCAAAGCCCACCCGGCGAAGCCAAGGTCACGAGCTGGTTGAGTTTCGGGCGGGATCACCATCAACTCCAGAGAGTCGTCGCCGCGCGCAGCCTGGTGTCCAGGTGGCGGTTATGATCCCATCGGCGTTCGATGCTTCCGCAGGCTTGCGTCCCATACGCCTGGAGATCTCATCTTCGGACGGAGCGCTTGCCACCGAGCTTCCATAAAGGCGGCAACCGTTCACCCAGACGCCGTCGGTCTCAGCTCTGACGAGCAGAACCACCAGTTCCTCCTTGCCATGGTCCAGGCGGAGCGCTCTCAAGGACACATTCTGGTCCGATGTGGCAGCACGGCCCAAGGCCAAGAGTTTGCCGACTCCGCTCTCGGGTGGCGGACTATAGTCCTGCCACCCTGACCGCAGCGCGTTTGCCCGGACGGCGTCGAGATCGGAAAGACCGGAGCACGCCTGGGCGAACACATCCAGGACGGCTTGCTTCCCTTCAGGCAGAGCTACAGCGGCTGCTCTCTCCCGCGCCTCCGGCACAGTTTGAGCGAAGGCCGGCGCCGCCAGCGAAAGCAATCCGCCGCAACGAGCGGCGCGAGAAGCGTTCTCATTCTTATCTCCTTTGCTGCGGCAGGAGGCGCCATCACTTTAGGGTTCAATGCCGTAGCCCCGGTAGACCGCGTCGATGTCGAACACATATCTCCGCGCCGCGGCGAGATCCTTTTCGCCTTCCTCGCGATTGCCGTCGCGGAGCTTCGCGATGCCGCGGCCGTACAGTGATGCGGCCATGGTGGGGGCGAGAGCCAGAGCTTTGTCGAAGCTGGCGACGGCTTCCTTGAAACGGCCCATGCGGAGCAGCACAAAAGCACGGCTGTCCATGACGTCGGGGCGGTCGGGAGCCAGCTTCAGCGCCTGGTCGCAATCACTCAGCGCCTGCTCCAGTTCGACATTGTGGGTGGCGCGGGTCCAGCAGCGGTTGTTGAGAAGAACGACGTCCTTGGGGTGTCTTTTGATCGCTTCGCCTGCTTCCTTGATCGCGAGCGCGGCCTGACCGCTGTCGGCGAGCAGCGAAAGGCGCAGCTGCATGAACATCATTTTTTGTTCGTCGGGCGCGGCGGCCGATAACTTGGCAGCTTGTGCAAGCGCCGCCGAATAGTCCCGCGCCGCCTGATCAGCCTTGGCGAAGCGCTTCAGCAGATTGGCGCGATAAGCAAGTGTGGAAGGGCCAGGCTCCAGGGTGACGAGCTTGTCGGCCGCGGCAAGCGCTTCCGTCTCCCGGCCGGCGCGGGCAAGCAGCTGCGCTTTTGCCCCCAAAGCCTCGGTGTCCTCGGGCTGTCGGTCGAGCGCCGCCTGGACATCTGCCAGCGCCTGGTCGAACTGTGCGAGCTGAGTGAAAGCGCGCGCGCGCTTCAACAAGGTGTAAACGTTGCCGGGCCCAAGCTCGAGCGAGCGGCTGAAGGCTTTAACCGCCTCGGCCGGACGATCTCGCCCGAGGTGGAGCAGCCCTTCCCCCTGGTGAACGGACCACTCGTTCTCGTCGAGGGCGCGCGCTTTCCGAAGCAGCTCCTCCGCCTGAGGCCACTCGCGCTGGTAGATGTGGACGATCGCGCGGTTCGCAACCGGAACCGCCCAGTTGGGTGACATCGAAGCGGCCTTGTCGAATTCGGCAACCGCCTTTTCGAGATCGCCCGTTCGCATGAATTGAGTGCCGCGCGCGTTATGCGCTTCGGTGGTTTTCGGCTCGACCGCGAGCATCGCCTTCTTTTCGGCATCCGACATCTGGTAGCCGCCCGGCGCCCGCACGGAAGCGATGTCGTTGTTGATTTCCTTCAGCACAGCGAGGCTCGCTCTCGCTTCGGCCGCGCTCAGCTCCGGCTGCAGGCGGCGATAAGCCGACCGTGCGGTGGCTCTGCCGTTCTCGAGCGTCAGCGTGCGGGTGAGGTGGGTGCCAGCGACAATGCGGTCGAGGCTCTTGCCCGAAAGCTCGAAGCCCTTGCCGCCTTGCGGAAGGATCACCGTTTCGGTCGAGGCGAGGTAGACCGGGAAGGTGAGCTGAAAAGGAGCGTCGTGCGAGTCTCGGCTGTCGCGGATGAAGTCCGGTTCCCAGCTGATCGTGTCATTGTCGAAGCGGTAGGCGAGCGACTTGCCGACACCGGACCAATCCATCTTCTGCTTGCCCGACCAGGTGACGGTGAAGGCGCCGTTCGCTTCGTCGCTGCTGACGTCCCACGTGTAATCGCCTTCAGGCATGTCGATGAACTCGGACGCCCTTTTGAGGAAGTCCTCCCGCCCCAGCTGAGCCAAGCCCACCAAGAGTGGCTTTGCGGCCTCGCCGCGCAGGATCATCTCGCCCTTCATTGGCACTTCGACCAGAAATCCCGCGGACGCATCGTAGGTCATTCGCGTCTCGGTGAGCGGAAGGGCGGGGGGCGCCAGCGGCAGGCGCTCGAGCCTCGCGCCTGCGCTGCGAAGCGGAAGGCCCCATCCGAACCCCGTGGAGACGAGCGGGGCGAGCTGACGGTCACCGAGACCGGTTCCGTCGAGGAAGTAGCTTTGGCCGCCGACCGTCGCGCGGACGATGACATGATCGAAGGCGCTCGCTTGCGGCAGGCGCTCGGGAAGCGCGTCGCCGAGGCTCGAATGGACCAGCACCGGCTCGGCCTCGATGCCGAGGCCCTTCAAAAGCGCGATCAGCGTGGCCGTTTTGCCTTTGCACTCGCCATATTTCCGAGCCCAGGTCTGGTCCGCGCTTGCGGGAACCAGGCCGCCATCACCCATTGCAAGCGCGAGGTAGCGGATATTGTCCTGGACGAGGCGCAGCGCGGCCAAAGCGCGGGCGCGCGGATCCGGCGTCGCGGCCGCGATCTTCCTGATCTCCTGCTGGAGCGGCGCCTCCGCGGAAATCGTCGCGGCCTTGGCATAAGCGGGCGCGAGCAGCGCGCTCAACTCCGACCAGTCCTTGTAGCCACTGACTTCGAGCGCCGTCTGGAGCCCGAAGCGGGGAGGGGCACCTTCAGGCGCCTTTGGCGCTTCGGCGTCCTGAAGGTCGATGATGAGCTCGCTGCCCAAAGCCGTCTTCCTCACCTGCGGCTTGGCGAGCATGCCCCGGCCCTGCCAGCGCAACTGCTTGGCCGCCGGCCAGATTTCGCGAAGGTAGCTGCGGCGAATCTTCATGCCTGGAAAGAGCGCCACCAGATGCTCTTCCCGAAGCCCCATGGCGTCCGGCTTCTGGCGAATGGTGAAGGCGACATGGACGACGTCGCCGACGCTGAGCCCCTCGGGCTGCAGAACTGCCGTCAGAATGCCATCGAGCATCGCCGCTTCGAGGCCGTTCTCGCGCCTCAGGACGGTGAAGTCCTGCCCCTTGGCGAGGACGTCTTCAGCTTTGCCGTTGCGAATGATCTCGACCTTGTGGACCAGAAGATCGCCCCGGTCCGGGTTCCAGGGAATGACGACGTTGCCGAGCAGCTGCAGTCCCTCGGGCCGATCGACCAGGGACGCGGTCTCGACATAATATTCGGTTCCCTCCGCCCCGTGAAGCGTCTGGATGGTCGTAAGGAGCGGCTGGATCGGTGCGCCCTGCCGATCCCGGCTGGGCGTTGGGATTGCGATGCGCTCGACCCAGGCCGGCGCGGGTGCCTTGATCGGCTGCTTGCTCGCTGCAGCCGGCGCCGCGCACAACGCGAAAAAGGGCAGCAGGCAGATGATGAGTTTCAAAGCCGTCTCCTTGGGAGGCGGGCTTCACCACTGTTCTTACCCGTTCCTCAATTGCTTGGACGACCAGTCTACACGAGGAAAGCGGCTTGACCATAGCGAGAGTCAGGCGGAGCGGAGGCGGATACGGATTGCCGCTTGAGCGAGGCTGCAGGGCGCGCTTGGGGGAAGCGCGCCCTGCTAACGATCAGCGCGT
>JALYNE010000310.1 GCA_030773375.1 Pseudomonadota bacterium | reverse complement strand
CGTTGACATAGTTCAGGAACAAACCTACTATCCGCGCTACTCTCGGATCACACCTGATGAGTCGGGCCGTTCGGAACGAGGAGGAGTTGAGGACCATGGCAACTATCCCAGTGTTCCTGCATGGCTGGTTTTCCCGTCTGCTGGTGTTGACTCTTGTCAGCCTGGGTTTGACGGCTTGGAGTGGTGGGGCAACCACGGCCCGTGCCGTAGATGACGACTATCCGGATAAACGGGTGGAAATGGTCGTACCCTACTCTCCCGGCGGCGGCTCCGATATCTTCGCCCGGACGATGACCTCGATGTTGGAGAAGCAGGGGATCGTGGATGCTTCGATCAACATCGTCAACCGAGAGGGCGGGAGTGGCACGATCGGCGGGGCCTACGTCCGTGGCAAAGAGGGCAACAACTACGTCTTGATGACGGTGACATCGGGGATACTCACCAATCAACTCGTCCTTGGCACCGATGTCACCTACGACGATTTCACTCCCATCGCCCGTCTTGCCTTGGATCAGTTGCTCATCGTGGTTCCGGACGACTCGCCTTTTAAAGGGATTGAGGATTTGATCGAGGCAGGCAAAGCGAAGCCGGACGAAGTTACCTGGGGCGGCACCGGGTTGGGGGGCGAGGACAGCCTGCTTCTCGCTCAGTTAGAGCAGGAGAGCGGGGCGAACCTCAACTACGTCAGTTTCGAGAGCGGCGGCGAAGTGCAGGCGGCCTTACTCGGCGGGCACGTCGATGTCGCGTCGGCTAACCCCAATGAGATCCTTGGCCAACTAGAGGCCGGCGGGATGCGAGCGCTGGCGGTCGCTGGCGAGGAACGCCTTGAGGCGTTACCGGACGTGCCGACGCTGAAAGAGAAGGGCATTGAGGCGGTCTACGAACAGCTCCGCGGTGTCTTCGGCCCGCCTAATATGGACCCGGAAGCCGTCCAGTTCTGGGCTGATGCGTTCAAGCAACTCTCAGAGTCGGAGCAGTGGCAGGAGGAATATATCAGCGAGAACATGTTGCGCTCGGGTTACCTGCCGCCCGAGGAGTTCCGAACGTTTCTCGACGAAGAGTACAAGAAGGTCGAGAGCTCGATCAAGGAGATGGGCCTGGGGCCCGAGGGGAGCCCGGCGACGCCTGCTTCCTGATAGATAGTGCGCGGCCACGCTGAAATCTCACTGTCGGTACCCTGCGGAGAGAACCCCCGCGGGGTACCGCGACCCTGGGTCGCGAACGTGTAGTAGTTGAGGAGCGGTTGTGCGTCTTGCAGAATACGCAGCGGCTTTGCTCGTAGCAACTCTCGGCCTCGCGGCGGTCTACTTGTCCCGCCAATTGCCGTACTCAGCGGAGTACGGACCCGGGGCAGGCTTTCTTCCCTTCTGGCTAGGGATTGCCTTGGTCCTGTTATCGGCCCTTCTCTTCCGCGAGGCGAAAAGCCAGGCGGCGAGCGAAGGAGCCGCCACAGGGCCCAACGATCCAGACCACGCGAACACCAACCTATCGATGGGCAAGAGCTCACGGCAGCCCTGGTTAGTCTTTTTGGGCAGCATCCTTGCCCTAGCGTTCTTATTTCAGCCACTAGGCCTATTACTTTCTACGGCTCTGTTTATGCTGGTTACGATGCGGTGGGCAGCTCAGCGAACGTGGTTCTCCAGCATTCTCTTCGCTGTCGTTACGCCGATTGCCCTATACATTGGGTTCTCTCGGCTCCTGGTGGTTCCTCTGCCATCGGGTCCCTTAGGGTTCTAGATAGGTAAAAAGGAAGGCACCGTTGACGTGATAGAGACACTGGAGAGCCTTTTTCGCGGGTTTGCCGTTGCTCTTACCCCGACCAATCTACTGTTCGCACTTATCGGCGTGACCGCCGGCCAGATTATCGGTGCGCTCCCGGGCATCGGGACGGTTGTTGGCGTGTCGCTCCTGCTGCCACTGACGTTCAACATGGACCCCACCGGGGCCATCATCATGTTGTCCGGCATCTACTACGGGGCTCAATACGGAGGCACGATCAGCTCCGTTCTGATCAACATGCCGGGCGAGGCGGCCACGGTCGTTACCACGCTCGATGGATACCAAATGGCACGGCAGGGGCGCGCTGCGAAGGCGCTGGGCATTGCCGCGATAGGCTCCTTCGTCGCCGGGACGTTTGGCGTCGTGATGGTGACGTTGCTGAGCCCCGTGCTGACGACGTTCGCTCTGCGATTCGGGCCGCCCGAGTATTTCGCGCTGATCCTGCTCGGTTTCACGTCCCTCAGCGCTTTTTCCGGCACGTCGCTTGCGAAGGGGCTCGTCTCGGTCATCATTGGCTTACTGCTCTCCACGGTCGGCCTGGATATCATGTCGGGTCGGCCGCGCTTCACCTTCGGCGAAGACTGGCTGCTTGACGGGTTTAGCTTTCTCGTGGCGGCCATCGGCCTCTTCGGAATCGGTGAAATCCTCGACGGGATGATGAACCCAGCGGATCATCCGATGATTCGGACTTCGCTGAGCTGGCGCAACTCCTTGCCCTCATCCGTGGAGTGGATCCGCTCACGGGGGGCAATGGTCCGGGGAGCGTTGGTCGGTTTCTTCGTCGGCGTCCTGCCGGGAGCGGGCTCGACACTGGCGTCGTTTATCGCGTACAGCGTCGAGCGCAGTGCGTCTAAACATCCCGAGGAGTTCGGCAAGGGAGCGATCGAGGGCGTGGCAGCTCCGGAATCGGCCAACAACTCTGCCTCGGCTGCCGCAATGATCCCGCTCTTGACACTCGGCATCCCGGGGTCCGGAACGACGGCGGTCCTGCTGGGCGGTTTCCTCTTGTGGGGGCTGCGACCCGGCCCGCTCCTCTTTACCGAACACCCGGACTTCGCCTGGGGCCTGATCGCGAGCATGTACATCGGTAATTTGATGCTCGTCGTGCTCAATATCTTTGCGATTCCTCTGTTTGCTAGTATGCTCCGGGTGCCCTATGCGATCCAGGCATCTTTCGTCGTCCTGTTTGCCATTATCGGAGCATACTCTCTGGATAATAACCCCATCGATGTTCTCATTATGACCGCCTTCGGCCTTATCGGTTTCTTTATGAAACGCCTCGACTACCCCGCGGCCGGCCTTGTCCTGGGACTTGTCCTTGGTCCGCTCGCAGAGAAATCACTCCGGCAATCACTGACCCTATCCCGGGGAGATTGGTCAATCTTCTTCACCCGCCCGATCTCGGGTGTTCTGATGGTTGTCGCCGTCTCCGCCCTGCTGTGGCCGCTCGTGATGTGGGCGATCGTGCGGCGTCGGCCAGACAAGGCAGGTGCCGCCGATGTCCCCCAATGACAGGTACGTTGCGCCCGGCGAAGACTGAGTTCGGCAACGTGGCCCTAGCCCGACTCAAGCACGTGCCGGGCCGGCCTCGCCTACCGCCCAGTCCAGCTGTACGAGCGCTTCTCGAGAAACGCCTGCACCGCCCCCTGAAAATCCTCGCTCATGTAGCACGAGAGGATGAGGTCTTCCCCCTCCCGGTTGTCCAGGCCACGCGCCGCTTGGATACGCCGGATACCTTCTTTGGTTGCCCGGAGCGTCAGCGGCGCCAACTGCGTTAGCTGCTCGGCTACCTCACGCACCCGAGCTTCCAGATCTTCGGCCGGGATAACTTCGGTCACGATGCCAAGACCGAGTCCTTCTTCGGCATTGAGCAGGCGCGCCAGCATGATAAGCTCTTTGGCTTTGGCCGGGCCGACGTAATCTATGAGGCGGCTGTAGCCCCGCAGCGACAAGCAGTTCCCGAGCGTACGCGCGATGGGGATGCCAAACCGGAGGCTGGGAGCGACGTAGCGGAAGTCGCAGGCCAGTGCAATCGAGGCTCCTCCCCCGACGCAGTAGCCATGGATCATGGCGATCGTGGGCTTGCCTACGCGCTCTAGACGGCCGGTGACCTCACCAGTCCGCTTTTCATAGTCGATCGCGTCTTTCGGGTCCTTGAATGCTTGAAACTGGCCGATATCGGTACCTGCAACAAAAGCGCGATCACCGGCGCCTCTTAGGATGGCGACACGTATCTCGTCGTTCGCATCGAGCTCATCACAGTACTGCACCAGGCGGTCGTACATGTTCCAGGTCATCGCGTTCCGCGCCTGGGGGCGGTTGAACGTGATGGTCGCGATCTGACCCTGGACCTCGAAGAGAATTTCGTCGTTATGATCACGAGTCAATGTTGACCTCCCCTGTCTTTCGTCGCCTGCACGAGGGTCAGCGGCAACCCATGGAGGGAGCCCGTAGCGGAACAATCCGCATCGCTCAAGCCACGGCCGTGAGCCGGCCGTCTCCCCCTTCCGCATGCCGCGCTCGCCCCTCCATTGGTGCCTCAAGCGGGTGCCTGCAAACGCAATTAGGAGGAGGGCCCGGCCAATTCCCAGATCCGACTATGCGCTGCATCCTGGCCGATCCG
>JALYNE010000309.1 GCA_030773375.1 Pseudomonadota bacterium | reverse complement strand
GTGCGGCCTCAGGCGGCGGCGCGGGCGCGGGAAGCGGCGCGGCCGCCTGGGGAACCATTTCAGGCTCGCCGAGCGGTTCATCGATGGCGGCCGCTCGACGCTTGAACTGTCTGTATCCAGCAAAGGCGAGCAGCCCCAGAACGCCGGCAATGGCCAGGTAAAGCCACGGAAAGCCCGCGCCCGCTTGCCGGGCGACAGGAGCTTGCGGCAGCGGCCGCGCGCCAGGTGCCGGAGCTGGCGGCGGGGCAATGGGGCCAGGCATCGCCTGCTGGAGATCTGCCGGCGCAGGCACAACCGGGGAGGAAGGGGCGGGCGCGACTTGGGTGGGCGCGCTCTGCACGGGCCGAAGCCCCGCTGCCGCTGGTCGAGCCGGGGTGCGGTTCACCGGCGCTGCCGGCGGCGCAGCAGGAACCGCACTGCCCGCTTCTGGCCGGGGGGCCGTGCTTGTCGTCCGGGGCGCGGGAGGCGGCGGAGGAGCGGCAATGGGAGGCGGCGGTGCGTCGACCACGGGGGGCAGCGCCGTGGTTGGCGGCTCCCGGGTCGTCGTCGTCCCCGGCAGCTCGAAATTGCGAAGCTGCGGGTTTCCGATCGCGCTCGTGTCCTGGGACTGCGCTGCGGCGCCCGTGCTGGTCAGCGAGAGCGCGAACAGCCCGGCGGCGGCAATCCGTCTGCCTGATGCCATTGGTGGATAAGCCCTTGAGAGTTTCGCGCCCATTAATCTTCCCCGGGGAGGGAAGTCCAGGAGGCCGCGCATCTTTGGCGCCATGCGCTGCTGGCGGTGAGCGGCGGATGAACACGTGGTTAGAAGGGCCGTTCCCCAATCACGTTTCCAGCCTGGCTGTACCGGCAGACAAGGATGTCATGATCCTCGCTCGGCCTCACGGCGCAGCCCACCCGCGAGGTCGTCCGCCACATCAGTTGCGTATAGTGGCCGACATCCTCAAGATCGCCGGTGCGGCTGTTGTCCGGGAAGACGCCCGCCTTGAAATGCGCTTTTTCGTCGATCCACCTCCCCACCATCGCTTCGGGCGGGAAATGGCCCTTGGTGCCGAGAAACAGATTTTCGCCCTGCGGATCCGGGTCGTCCGGGTCGTCCGGAAAGTGCTCGATATCGCCCAGCTCGGCAAGATATTCGCCCCATTCGGCCGCGTCGGCAGCCAGGCTTTGGTCCCATTCCAGCGGCGGGACGCCGGCCGCCGTCCGTTCGCGGTTATGGGCCGCAAGGAGCCGTGCGTCGAGGTTGCTGCGAAGGCCGGCATCAGCCCCGTCCTGAACGGCGGCAAGCGCCAGCGCCGCGACGGCGCAGGACCGCCATCTGCGAGAATGCCTTGCTGCCATGAATTGGCACTTTCAGTGGCTGGACCTTAGCGCTCTTTTGCCGGAATTGGTGCACGGCAAGTGAACCATTTCGGGCCGCGGGAGAAGGAAGGCATGCATTTCGTCGTAATCGGCAAGGACAAAGGGGCGGGCGAGCTCCGCCGCGCGGCGCGCCCGGAGCACCTCCGCTACATTGCGGAAAAGCAAAGCCTCATCCTCTACGCGGGGCCGCTGATCGAGGGCGGGCGAATGACGGGGAGCCTGTTCGTGTTCGATGTCGAGAGCCGCGCCGCGCTGGATGCCTATATGGCAGAAGATCCCTATTTCACCCCAGGCATCTTCGAGTCGGTGGAAATCTACGAGAGCCGGTGCATGGTCCCGGAGAAGGAGCCGGGCTTTCTTGCCGCCGAAGCGGAGCGGGCGAGCCTCGCGATCTAAGTTCCGCTTGAGCCCGACGCGTCTCGGGTCGCCGTGTTCCCGCCGCCGCTTGGTTCCTCACGGCAGCGGTCTGCCGACACGGGAGCGGGGTCTTCGTCCGCTTCAATGAGGTAGAGGATGGGCCGGGAAACGTCGATGACCGCGCGGTGCTCTTTCATGACATCCTGACCGATGAGGCCGTAGATGGTGTCGCCAGACAGCGGCCCCAGAAGATTGGTGAGCTGTGATAAATCGGCAGTCATGACCCGACTTTGGCGGATCGGCACCGATCCGATCTGCATCCGCTCGATCCCGACCTGCCGTGCCTTCATTGCGCCGCCAAGCCCAATCGCCGCCCCCGGCACGGCCGTGCCTTCGCCGATCCCAAGCTGTTCCGCATAACCGGCGTGCAGAACCGACCTGTTTGCGCCTGTATCGAGCACGAACGTCGCTTTTCGTCCGTTGATCTCCACGTCCACGAGATGATGGCCGGTGACAAGCTCGCGGAGGGGAACGCCGGCAAAGCCGAGCAGGCACATGGCACGGTCGACGGTTCCAGCTTCGCCGGGGCGGTACTCCGCCGTTTGGGTCAAAGCCTCCTTGCAGCCAGCACAAGCGAACAGGGCCAAGGCAGCGAGAAGCTGGAGTCTCATGGCAGCGCAATGACGCTTCCCGACCATTCGTTCCACATCGGCCCGACCTCGCCGACGTGCCGGTGGAGAGAAGCCCGCGAGAAGGAAAGCCGGGCTGGGATGCGAGCGTGGCGCGGCGCGCTGCCGCTGCTATACGGTACGCAAGACAGGATTTGCCGACTTGCCAAAACGCCTGAAGCCACTTTCCGCACTTGAGGGCGACCAGCTGCGCGCGTCTTCGCCGAGCCATCATGCAGCTTTATCCGCCTCCGCGGGGACGGGGAAAACGCATGTGCTCACCGCGCGTGTGCTCCGCCTGCTGCTGTGGGGCGTCGATCCTGCCTCCATTCTTTGCCTCACCTTCACGAAGGCCGGCGCCGCCGAGATGGCGGATCGCATCCATGCGCGCCTCGCTTATTGGGTTCGGCTGAATGACGCGGATCTCGGCCAGGAGCTGAAGGCGCTCGGCGAAACGCTCGGGGCCGAAACGCGCGCCAGGGCCCGCACGCTCTTTGCCCGGGTGCTCGATGCCGCCGGCGGAGGTCTCCGCATCCAGACGATCCACGCCTTTGCGCAGTCGCTGCTTTCGGCTTTCCCGGCCGAGGCCGATCTGGTCCCTGGTTTTCGCCCGCTCGAGGGCAGAGAAGAGCAACTGCTCGCGCGCACGACTTTGGCTGATCTATTGGTCCGCGCCGAAGCGGGCGGCGATTTTCCGCTTCTTCGCGATGTGCAGGCGCTTAGCCACCGGATGGGCGAGGGGGGAGCGGAGGACTTCCTGATGTGCTGCGCCCGCGCGCCTGCAGCGATGCTTGCTTTGGGGCCTCGCGAAGGCATTGAGGCGCGCCTGCGCCGCGCCTTCGGCATTCCTGCTGGCGATATAGAGGAAGCGATCGCTCGCCAATGCTGTGACGAGCTCTTCGACGTTGCCGGCCTTCGCCGGCTGGGGCTCCTCAATCGCGCCTGGGCCACGAAAAACGGCATCGAGCGCGCGAATCTGTGCGACAAATGGGTCGGCGCCACGCCTCAGGAGCGGGCGCAGCTGCTCGATGATCTTCACCTGGTCTGGGCCAAGGCAGACGGCGAGATCAGAAGCTTTTCCAAGGGCCAGGCACCGCAGGACCCCAATTATATCGGCCTCGCCACGGCTGCCTTCGAATGTTGTGCGCGGCTCGTTTCGATGAGGAAGGTGGCCAAGCTTGTCGAGCAGTTCGCCGCCGGGCTTCGTGCGGGGCAGACTTTTTCGGCTGCTTACGTTGCGGCGAAGCGGGCGCAGGGCGTGGTCGACTTCGACGATCTCATCAGCCGGGCAGAGCAGCTTCTCCTCACCCCGGGGATGGGTGACTGGGTGCGCTACAAACTCGACCAGTCGACCGACCACATCCTGGTCGATGAAGCGCAGGACACCAACGAGCGCCAGTGGAACATCGTCCGTGCGCTTGCTCTCGAATATTTTGCCGGGGAGGGTGCCTCCTCTCGCGATCGAACCATTTTCACGGTCGGCGACTACAAGCAGGCGATCTTTGGGTTCCAGGGCACCGACCCCAGAAGCTTCGATGTGGCGCGGGCCTATTTCGAGCGCGAAGCGCGCGGTATCGGCGAGGCTTTCCTCGATCTTTCGATGGACCGAAGCTTCCGCTCCTCGCCCGCCGTCCTCCAGGCGGTCGATCATGTGATCGCCGATGTCGGTTACGAAGCCTTTGGGCTTCCGCGTTGCCCAAACCCGCATGACAGCGCCCATTCCGGCCGGCCCGGTTCCGTCACGGTTTGGCAGCCTTACACGGAGGAGCTCGAGCTCGCCGGCGACGATGCGGGCGAGGAGGGTTGGATCAGCGACGCCACCCGCCGCTATGCAAGCCGGCTGGCACGCCAGATCCGCAGCTGGCTGCAGGAACCTTTTCATGTCGAGGGAAAGGGGCGGCCGCTTCGGCCGGAGGACATCCTCATCCTGGTGCGCCGGCGCGGCGCGCTGGCATCTTTGATCGTGGCCCGTCTTCATGCCGAAGGGGTGCCGGTTGCCGGGGTCGACCGGCTGCTCCTTTCTGCTC
>JALYNE010000308.1 GCA_030773375.1 Pseudomonadota bacterium | reverse complement strand
CGTCAGGCTGCGCTTGGCGCTGCTTCCTTGACGCTTTGATCGACGTGGGTTTCAAACTTGGCGAAATTGTCGATGAACAGGCGGACGAGCCGCGCTGCGGTCGCGTCATAGTCCGCTTTATCGGCCCAGGTCGCGCGCGGATTGAGGATCGCGGTATCGACGCCCGGCACCTCGACCGGGACATCGAACCCGAAATAGGGGTCCTTGCGGAACTCGGCGTCTTTGAGACTGCCATCCAGGGCCGCGTTGAGCAACGCTCGAGTCGCCTTGATGGGCATCCGTTTGCCGACGCCATATTTGCCGCCCGTCCAGCCGGTATTGACCAGCCAGCAATCGACATTCCCCTTGGCGATACGCTCCTTGAGAAGATTGCCGTAAACCGACGGGTGGCGCGGCATGAAAGGCGCGCCGAAGCAGGTCGAGAAGGTCGCCTCGGGTTCGGTGACGCCAATCTCCGTGCCGGCCACTTTGGCCGTGTAGCCAGACAGGAAATGGTACATGGCCTGGTCAGGAGTGAGGCGCGCGATCGGGGGAAGCACACCAAAGGCATCGGCCGTGAGCATCACGATATTGCGTGGGGGTGGACCCATATTTTCCCTGGACGCGTTCGGGATGAACTCGATCGGATAGGCGCCGCGGCTATTTTCCGCCTTCGAGTTGTCGTCGAAGTCGAGCTCGCGCGTTTCGGGGTCCATCACCACGTTTTCAAGCACCGTCCCGAAGCGGCGGGTGGTCGCGTAGATTTCGGGTTCGGCTTCTTCCGAGAGGCGGATCATCTTCGCATAGCAGCCGCCTTCGAAATTGAATACCGCAGTGTCCGACCAGCCATGCTCATCATCGCCGATCAACGTCCGGCTGGCGTCCGCCGACAAGGTGGTCTTGCCAGTGCCCGACAGGCCGAAGAAAACTGCCGTGTCGCCGTTCGGGCCGATATTCGCCGAGCAGTGCATCGGCATCACGCCCTTGGGCGGAAGGAGATAGTTCAGGACTCCGAACACCGATTTCTTCATCTCTCCGGCATAAGCGGTGCCGCCGATCAGGATCATCCGCTCGGACATGCTGACAGCAATCACCGCCTCCGAGCGGCATCCGTGCCGCGCCGGGTCGGCAACGAAGCTGGGCAGGTCGATCACCGTGAACTCGGGCTCGAAGCCCTCCAGCTCATGCGCCTCGGGCCGCACCAGAAGCGTGCGTATGAAAAGATTGTGCCAAGCCAGCTCGTTGATCACGCGAACGCGGACCCGGTGCTCAGGCTGCGAGCCGCCGTATAGGTCGGCAACGAACAAGGTCTTCTTGCGCGCGATCTCGGCCAGGAAGTCTTGCTTGAGCGCCTGGAAATGCTCGGGCGACATGTCCTTGTTATTGTCCCACCAGATCGCGTTCTCCGTCTCGAAATCGCGGACGATGAACTTGTCCTTTGCCGAGCGGCCGGTGTGCTTGCCCGTCTCCACCACCAGCGGCCCATGCCTGGCGAGCATGCCCTCGCCTCGGCTCACGGCCTGTTCCACCAGTGCGGGCGTGCCAAGGTTCCAGTGGAGCTCTGCTTGTGTAGTGATGCCGTGGTCGGAAAGCCCGAATGCGGGCACGCGGTTGGCCAAATCGATCTCCTTTGTGCGCGACGGATGGCAGCTTCGTCCGCTGCTCGATATGGTTCGGCGCATATCGGAGCAGTGCCTTGGCGTCAAAGGCGAGCTCCGTCGAGTTGCGGCCCTGTCCCGCAATGGGTAAGAGCGGCGGGTGCGGGAAAGCGAGTGAAATGTCGATAACGATCGCGCTTGTCGACGACGACCGCAACATTCTTACATCGGTGTCGATCGCCCTCCAGGCGGAGGGCTTCGTCACTCGGGTGTATTCAGACGGTGAGACGGCCCTGAAGGCACTTGTCGAAAATCCACCTGATCTGGGCGTGTTGGATGTGAAGATGCCGCGCATGGACGGCATGGAACTGCTTCGCCGCCTGCGGGAAAGAACCGCCATTCCGGTTATTTTCCTCACCTCTAAAGACGACGAGCTCGACGAGGCGCTCGGCCTTGCAATGGGTGCGGACGATTATATCGCCAAGCCTTTTTCGCAGCGGCTGCTGATCGCTCGAATCCGCGCCGTTCTTCGCCGCGCCGAGATGCGCGCGATCCCGCCCGCTGAAACCCCTCCGGATCAAGAACAACCGCAGATCGTCCGCGGCCGCCTTGCCATGGACCCGGCGCGGCACCGCGTCGCCTGGGACGGCAAGGACGTGACGCTCACCGTCACCGAATTCATGATCCTCGAAGCGCTGGCGCAGCGGCCGGGAGTGGTCAAATCGCGCAACCAGCTGATGGACGTGGCGTATCAGGAAGACATCTATGTCGACGACCGGACGATCGACAGCCACATCAAGCGGCTTCGGCGCAAGTTCCGCGCCCTCGACGACAACTTCAAAGCGATCGAAACGCTCTACGGGGTGGGCTACCGCTTTGCCGAAGAATGACGACGAGGATCTGAGGCTCCGCTGGACCGCGCGCCTGTCGCTGACCGCGCGGATCTTTGCGGTGAACATCTTTGCGCTGGCAATCCTTGCCGGCAGCCTTTTTTACCTCGACAGCTTCAGAAGCCGCCTCACCACCGCCCGGCTCGCGCAGGCGCAGAGTGAAGCCCGGATCATCGCGGACGCTCTCGCCTCAGCAGCTCCAGACGCGCGCCAGTCGCTGCTTCAGAGGCTTGGCCGCGATTCGGGCACGCGACTGCAGGTCTTCTCCGCGGAAGGCATGGAGCGAATGGACAGTTGGGAAGGCGCGCCGCCGACCTACGTTCTCCGGGATCCGGCTCAGGAGCCTTGGGTGAAAAGCATAGCCCAGGCGCTCGACGACGCCATCGACGCAATCGTGGGCGCTCGCCGTCCACCCCTGTTCCAGCCGCCGGCGGACGACCGCCTGCAGGCCTGGCCCGAAGCCGTCGCCGCGCTGCGGCACGATTCACGCTTTGCCCAGCTTCGCCGCGCTCCGGACGGTACCGCCTTTATCTCGGCGGCCGCGCCGACCACCGTCGATGGGCCTTCAGTGCTGCTCCTCACGGCCAACGAGCGGGACATCCGCCGCGTCGTCCGCAGCGAGCGGCTGACGCTTGGGTTCATTCTCGCCGGCACGATTTTGCTTTCGGTGCTGCTGTCGCTGTTCCTCGCGCGCACAATCGCGCTGCCGCTGCGACGGCTTGCGCGCGCAGCTCAACGCGTCCGGCTGGGGCGAGCACGTGAAGTCGACGTGCCCGTCCTTCCTGCTCGCAAGGACGAGATCGGGCTGCTGGCGCGCGCGCTACATGACATGACTCAATCGCTTCGCTACCGGATCGATGCCACCGAAGCCTTTGCGGCGGATGTGACGCACGAACTCAAAAACCCGCTCGCCTCCCTTCGCTCTGCTGTCGACACTCTGGATCGAGTTGAGGATCCAGCTGCGCGGCGGCAACTGCTCGATGTCCTCCGAAACGACGTCGCCCGGCTCGACCGGCTGATCGTGGATATTGCTGAAGTCTCCCGCCTGGACGCCGAATTGTCGCGCGCGCGCTTCGAGCCGGTGGATCTCGGAAGGTTGGTCGAATCTCTTCTGGGCCTGTGGGAACCCCGCGCAGCCGAACGGGGCGTCCGCATGGCCTTTGCCCGTCCGCGGGTCGGCACGGCGGTGGTGATGGGCGAGGAAGCCCGCCTCGCCCGCGTGTTCGACAATCTGGTCGACAATGCGATCTCCTTTTCGCCCGAGGGCGGTCTCATCGAAATCAGCGCCGTCCGGATCGGCGCGGACGTGGTGGGTTGCGTCACCGACGAAGGGCCCGGCGTTCCCCAAGCCTCGCGTGCGGCGATCTTCAACCGCTTCCACAGCATGCGGCCCGAGGGGGAAGCCTTCGGCCGCCATTCCGGCCTCGGCTTGGCGATCGCGAAAGCGATCGTAGAAGGCCATGACGGAAGGATCACGGTTGAGGATCGCCAGGACGGCAGAAGTGGGGCGCGCTTCGTCGTCCGCTTTCCCGGAATAAATCCATGACCGCCCCAGCTTTGTCATCGGAGACGGTGCACGCCAGCTGCGTGGTGAAAGACGGGCGCGGGATTCTGATCAGCGGCCGCTCCGGCAGCGGAAAATCGGATCTCGCGCTCCGGCTCATCGACCGGGGGGCGAGGCTCGTCAGCGACGACTACACGATCGTCCGCCGCCTCGAGGGGCAGCTGCTTGCCAGTGCGCCGCCCAACATATCCGGCAAGATGGAGGTGCGCGGCCTCGGGATTCTTCCGTTCGAGATCGCGGATGATGCGCCCGTCTGCTTGCTCGTCGACCTCAGCGGCGGGATGGTACGGATGCCGCAGGATCATCAGCGGCTGAACATAGCCGGGATCGAGGTGCCGGTGGTCGCGCTGAACGGACTTGAGAGCTCGGCTCCGCTGAAGGTAGA
>JALYNE010000307.1 GCA_030773375.1 Pseudomonadota bacterium | reverse complement strand
CTGCTTAAGCGGCATCCTCGTCCTGTGCTTGTGCCTCGGCTCCTCGCTCGGCGCGCGAGCACAGGCTCCCACAGTGCCACTCGCCCAGTACGAGCAGCTTGTCCGCGAGGCCTATGCTGCGGCCACCCGGGCGGATCGGATCGGTCTGGATGAGGTCGCCGCACAGCTGATCACCATCCGCGACGTAACGTTGGCCGATGGTGTTGCCGTTCCCGCGGATAATGCCTGGCTCGGGGCGGCGCTCGCCCAGGAGCCTCCGCCCTACCAGTTGATTGCCGCACGCCTAGGCGCAATCCTGGACGCAGCCGGTCAAACACGCGCCGCCCACGATCCTGATGCGCTCCAAAAGCTTAACGATGTTTTCAGCAAGCCGCCGTTCAAGAGCCGTGAAGTGCCCTCGGCCTGGACACAGTTTTGGCGCGCGGTTGGCCAGGCGATTAGCGACTTCTTTGACTGGCTGTTTCGATCCTTGCCCAGCGGCGGGAATGCTGGGCCTGCAGCGCCGCGGCCCGCCGGATTTAGCAGTCTCTCGCCCCTGGGCTGGGTCTTGCTCACGCTTGGACTGCTGCTGGTGATTGGCATCGTCGTATACGCCATCCGTGGCGTGCGCCACTCCGTGGTGCGGGATGCCAAAGCACGCGCCGAAGCCGCTCTGTCAGACGAGGACATTACGGCAGGTGAAGCCCTAGATCGAGCCCAATCCCAAGCACGCAGCGGCGATTATCGGACGGCCGTCAGGTATCTGTACCTCTCGTCCTTGCTGTGGCTGGACGAGCGCAAGCTCCTGCGCTACGACCGTTCGCTGACCAACCGCGAGTATCTGCAGCGCGCGAACACCGACCCAGTCCTGCACGAGCGGCTCGCGCCCGTGGTGGGGACCTTCGAGCGCGTTTGGTATGGCCGCCGTGAGCTAGAGGAAGCCGATTTTCTGGCCTATGAGGAGCAGATCAAAGGCCTGCGCGACATGGAGCAGAAGCCATGAGACGCTGGCGTGACCTCCTGCTCATCGTAGCACTGTTCGGCATCTTGATCGTCTTCACGATCTATGGACCCGGCCGCAACCAGCCCGACCAAGACGGACAGCTGGGCTCAACCCACTCGGCCGGCGATACCGGCGCGCTTGGCCTGCAGCGCTGGCTTGAGTCGTTGGGCTATGCGGTGGCCAATCTTGAGTACACCGAGTGGCACATACCCCCAACCACGGACGTCCTCTTCATGATCGCGCCCAGTGAAGTGCCGGTCAGCGACGACCACGCCGAAGCAACGCTGCGCTGGGTACGTGACGGCGGCACGCTCATCTTGGTCTCGCCCGAGCCTTCGCTTGTGCTCACCCCAAACAGTTTGCTGGAACAGCTCCAAGCCGAGGTGGTGATCGAAGACAACGCTCTTACGGTTGAGCGGGCAGCCGTGGTGCAGCCGCTGTTGACGACACCGCCGGTAACAAGTGTGCCCGTTAACACGGATGCGGCGCTTGAGCTTGGGCGGGATGATTATCTGCCGCTGCTGACAACCAAGCTTGGACCCAGCCTGGTGGGGCTGCAAGAAGGCCGCGGCTATGTGTATCTGACTACCGCGCCATATCCTTTTACCAATGCCGGACTACAAGAGGCCGGCAGCGCTCCCTTGATGCTTAACTTGCTCGCCCGTGTACCGCAGGGCGGTACGATTCTGTTCGACGAATACCATCACGGCTATCGCACCCCGCCGACATTGCGCCGCGTGGCTGTGCAGCAAGGTTGGGGCTGGCCCGCGCTGTACGCGATCCTGGTCTGCGGACTGTACATCGTGTTGACCGGCCGCCGCTTTGGACGGCCAGTACCGCTCAAAGCGGATGTCGCTCGACGCTCGTCGGCTGAGTACATTCAGTCGCTGGCGATGTTGTTTCAACGTGCCGGCAAGCAAACTTATATTCTGCAGCATTACCGGCGGGAGCTTAAGCGCCGCCTGGCGCGACCCTACGGCTTTGCGCCACCCGACGACGATGCCGCCTTTGTGCGTGAGCTCCAGCGCTACGGCGGAGCCACGGATGAGCAGGCTGCGGCGCTTGCCGCGCTGCTCACACAGCTTGGCGGCCAAGCGAACGCAGAACACGTCGTCCGCTTGGTGCGCGCCGCCGACGCTTTTGCAGACGAACGAGGACGTATTCGATGAACCGCACCCGTGTGCTGCCCGTGGTCCTGGAAGTCCTCGACGACGGCTTCCGCTTGTACCGCCGTAATTTAGCTGGCTTTACCTTGGTAGCAACCGCCGTGCTGGTGCTGGTAGCGTTGCTGGCCATGAGCTTTATGGCCTTTGTACGAACCGAGATCGGCACGTCGTCCGGGTGGATGTTTCTGGCGTCGGCTATGTTGCTCTTGTTTGGCTATCCGCTGGTGTTGTATGCGTTTGCCGCGTTATCACGGGCTACCGTGGCGGCACTCGACAATCAGCCGATCACGCTGCCGGTTGCACTGCGCCTGAATCCCGTGAGCGGCTGTGGCATGGTTGTTTTTAACGTCCTGTTCACGCTGCTTGCATCATTTTTTACAGCTTTCTGCTCGATGGTTGTAGCCTGCCCGCTGGTGTATATGTCGGTCGTCGGCATCGCCCTGATGTCGACACCCGCAAGTAGTGGCAATGACGCGGCTGGCATCGCGTTTGGGCTGGTGCTGAGCCAGATCGGAACCTTGTGGTGGATCACCATGGTCGGCGCGTGGCTGGCCAGCACGGTATATGCCCTGCAAGCCTTTGTCCTGGAACAGCGTTCGTGGACAGGAGCTGCAAGTCGGGCGTTTGATCTGGTCTTTGCCAGCTTTGGGCATAGCTTGGTGATGTTTATCGGTGCTGGCGCGATCTTTGGCACCCTTATTCTGTCGTATCTCGGCTCGCTGCTGGTGCTTACCGCATTTATTCAAGACACGTTAAGTCTTGATTGGCCACCCTTGATCGGCGACATGATCAACATCGTGATCACCGTTGCCTCGCTGGTTGTGCTGCTGCCACCCCTAGCAATCTGGATGGCCATGTTCCATCGCCGGATGGCCGGTGAACGGGATGGCGCCGATTTGGGGCGGCGGGTTGCAACGTGGCGGGCACAGCTCGGCAGCCGGGGAGCTTAATCACGTGCTATTGTGCCCACACCCGTTGCAGCATCGCCCTTGCGCCCAACCGATCTGCATCTGTTCCACCACATCTGGTTCCCGTTGTTGCACCACCCTGCTTTTTCTAGCCACTCGGGCTAGGGTGTCGCTTGCCCAACCCCGGCAATGCTTTCGTACACGCTAGACCTTCGGCTTAACGTTCAACTATGACGCACAAAGGATACTCCATGCTGATTCAACAAGTCGCCGAACATATTCGGCGTGAGGCCGGCAAGGTGCTGGTCGGACAAGAAGACCCGTTTACGCACGTCCTGATCGCATTGCTGACTGGCGGCCATGTGCTGCTTGAAGGCGTACCAGGAACTGCCAAAACCTTGATGGCCAAAACGCTGGCGACGTTGGTTCAGGCCGACTTCAAGCGGATCCAATTCACGCCCGACCTGATGCCCTCCGATGTGCTCGGCACCACCGTGTATGAGATGCATAAAGGCGAGTTCACGCTGCGCAAAGGCCCGGTCTTTACCCAGGTGCTGCTAGCCGACGAGATTAACCGCGCGCCGGCTAAAACACAGGCCGCGCTGCTGGAAGCGATGGAAGAACGGCAAGTCACGATCGAGGGCGACCGGCTGCCGTTGGACGAGCCCTTCTTTGTGGTTGCTACACAAAATCCGGTTGAGTACGAGGGCACCTATCCCCTGCCGGAAGCGCAGCTTGACCGATTCTTGTTCAAGGTGCTGGTGGACTACGCGCCGGAGGCGGTTGAGATCGAGGTTCTGCGCCGGTATGCCAAGGGCTTTGACGCCCGGCATCTGGAGCGTGCTAACCTGCAAGCGTCGGTAACGCCCCAAACGCTTGCGCGCTGCCAAGCAGAGGTCGCCGAGATTCGGGTCGAAGAAGGCATTTTCAAATACATCTCCGACATTGCGCAGGAGTCGCGCCGCCTGCCCGACTTGATTCTGGGCGGCTCAACCCGCGCCTCCATAAGCTTGTTGCGCACCGCTAAGACCTGGGCCGGAATGCAAGGACGTGACTTCGTGGTGCCGGATGATGTGAAGTTCTTGGTCAAACCAGTATATCGTCACCGGGTGATTCTGCGACCCGAAGCGGAGATCGAAGGACTCACGCCCGACAGCGCCGTGGACCGGATTTTGGCGCGAGTAGAAGTGCCCCGCTAACAACGTTTCGCCATATGTCAGGCTAGCTGCGTGCGCGTTCCCGGGTCTGTGTTGCTCGTTCTGGATGGTTTATGATACCTACTCGCAGATTGCTCGTTTTGCTGCTGCTTGGCGCCGTCGTGGTGGCCGGGGCGAGCTTTGCCCAGCCGCTAACGTGGGTGGCTGTGCTGTATTTCATCGC
>JALYNE010000306.1 GCA_030773375.1 Pseudomonadota bacterium | reverse complement strand
GCCAAATCGCCAACAAAAAAATCCGCTCCGAACCAGCGGCCGGCGCCACATGACCTTCGAACAAAGAAGATCAATCAGTCATCGTCCTTGCCCAACTACTGGACCCTGGTGAGAAATGCGGGCTAGCGGAGCTTGTCGGCGACCAGCGCCTTCAGATCCGCTTCGGGCCGCGCACCGTAATGCGAGATCACTTCAGCCGCCGCGATTGCGCCCATGCGCAGGCTTTGCTCGACCGGCCTGTTCTGGCTCACGCCGGTGAGAAAACCTGCCGCGAAGAGGTCCCCTGCGCCGGTCGTGTCCACCACCTGCGCCACCGGCTCGGCCGGAACGTCGGTCCGGCGGCCGTTCTCGACGGCGATTGCGCCCTTTTCGCTGCGGGTGACGACGAGCAGCGGGACGCGGGAGGAAGCCGCCGTCACGGCGGCATCGAAATCGGGCGCGCCGGTCAGCGAAACGATCTCGGCTTCGTTCGCGAACAGAATGTCGAGCCTGCCGCTGTCGATCAGGCGATTGAAGCCATCGCGGTGCCGGTCCACACAGAAGCTGTCCGAAAGCGTGAAGGCAACTTTGCGGCCCGCGTGTCGCGCCAGATCGATCGCTCGCTCCATCGCCGCCCGCGGGATTTCGGGATCCCACAAATAGCCTTCGAGATAGAGGATGCCGGCGCTGCGCACTTGATCCTCGTCGAGCTTCTCCGCGTCGAGATATTGAGCGGCGCCCAGAAAGGTGTTCATGGTTCGCTGCGCATCGGGCGTCACCAGGACGAGCGAGCGCGCGGTGGGCACTTCATCGGCGGCGCGAGCGGGGGTCGCGAATTCCACGCCGACCGAGCGGATGTCATGGGCATAGACCTCGCCCAGCTGGTCGTCCGCCACTTGGCCGACGAAGCCCGCCCGGCCGCCCAGCATGGCGACCCCCGCGGCCGTGTTGCCGGCTGACCCGCCGCTGACCTCCCGGCCCGGGCCCATGCGGCCGTAGAGGCGCGTGGCTTCCTCGGCATCGATCAACCGCATCGAACCCTTGGCCAGGCCTTCCTGCTCCAGGAACTCGTCGGTCGTCGCGGCAATGACGTCGACGATGGCATTGCCGATGGCAAGGACGTCGAGGCGAGTGTCGTTCACGGGCTGGTGCTTTCGATGGGGGAAGATGCGGCGCCCTAACCGCGGGGCGGAGGAGGGGTCAACCGCGCCATTGACGCCTGCCGCCTCCTCCCACAAAGGATGACGCCATGATCGCACTGCCGCCGCGCCGGACAAGAGCGTCGAGCCCGATCTCGGAATCGGGGCGATGCTCTAATCCTTGGTTGCCGCATCGAGTTCTGCCGAAAACCGGTTCCCGCTTTTCGGCTCGATGCTCCAGCCCCGCGCTCCTGCTGCTTGCTGCCGCTTGCACCGCGCCTTCAGCCCAGCAACCGGCGCCGGCACCGGCGGCCACTGCGCCCCGCTACAGCCCTGTCGGCCTCGAAGCCGTGATCGGGCGCACGGCACGCTTTCTCGAAACTCAATTCGGGCACCCGGATCTCGACATCCGTGAGGGCACGGCGCGCAAGCTTCAGTTCGCAGGGCCGGTATGCGTGCTCGATGCCTATCTCTACCCGCCGAAAGGTGGTGGTGAGCCGATCGTCAGCTATGTCGATGCCCGGTTGCCCGATGGCCGCGACATCGACCGCGCATCCTGCGTCGCCGCGCTCCAGCAAAGGCAGAAGGCACGGTAAGCCTTCTTGAAAAGGGGCGTCAGCCCTGAAGTCTGGCCAGCGCCCATTGCGCTGCCTCGGCGACGGTCGCGTTGGGGTCGTCGATGAGTTTCCTCAGCGGCTCGGCTAGCGCATGGCTGCCGCTGTTGCCGGCGGCGATTGCCGCGTTCCGCACCATCCGGTCGCGGCCGATGCGCTTGATGGGCGAGCCGGCAAAGACCTGGCGGAAGGAGGCGTCATCGAGCGCGAGGATGTCCGCGAGCTGTGGTGCGACGAGCTCCGCCCGCGGCAAGAAGGCTTGGTTGCGCCGGGCAGCATCGGCAAAGCGGTTCCACGGGCAAACGGAAAGGCAGTCGTCGCAGCCGTAGATGCGGTTGCCGAGCGCTTCGCGGAACTCGTGAGGAATCGGCCCCTTGTGCTCGATCGTGAGGTAGGAGATGCAGCGCCGCGCATCGAGACGGAAAGGCGCTGGGAAAGCGCCTGTCGGGCAGGCAGAAAGGCAGGCCGTGCAGCTTCCGCAACGCGTTTCGTGCGGCCGGGAAGGCTCGATCTCCAGCGTCACATAGATTGCGCCCAAAAAAAGCCAGCTCCCCTCCGTCCGGCTGACGAGGTTGGTGTGCTTGCCCTGCCAGCCAAGGCCGGCGGCTTCGGCGAGCGGCTTTTCCATGACGGGCGCCGTATCGACGAAGACCTTGAGCTCGCATCCCGCCTCCGCCACCAGCCAGCGGGCAAGCGCCTTCAGCGCCTTCTTGATGACGTCGTGATAATCCGCGCCTTGCGCGTAGACGGAGATGCGGCCTGTCTCCGGCTCGTCTGCGAGGGCAAGCGGATTGGCCGCCGGGGCGTAGCTCATGCCGAGCGAGATGATCGAGCGCACGTCCGGCCAGAGCCCGGCGGGCGATGCCCGGCGCTCCGCCGTCTCCTCCATCCAGATCATGTCGCCATGAGCTCCCGACGCGAGCCAATCGCGCAGCCGCTCCGCGCTCTTGGGTGCCGCGTCCGCGCGCGCGAAGCCCACGGCGGAAAAGCCGAGTTCCCTCGCTTTCTCCTCCAGGCGATCCCGCAAACCTGAACCCATGGTTGCCATTTCCTACATATGGAAAGGGCGGAGCTCTGACGAAAGAGCCAGATTTGCGCAGGCGGCCCTTGTTACGTCACATGGTCGCGCAAGACCTCAGTGCACGAAGCGGGCAACGACGTCGCGGTAGCTGCGGCTGACTTTGACCTGGCTTCCTGAGTCGAGCACCAGGAAGCATTCGCCATTGGTATGCGGCTTCACCTGACGGACGAGGTCCAGGTTGACGATGGTGGAGCGGTGGACGCGCTGAAACCGGCGTGGATCCAGGCGCTTTTCGAGGTCCTTCATCGTTTCCCGCAGGATCAGCGTGTTGTCGCCGGTATAGATGCACATGTAATCGCCGGCGGCATCGATCTTCTCGATCGTGTCGACGTCCACCCGGAAGATCTGACCCCGATCCTTGATGTTGATGAGCTTCTCGTAGCGGCTGGAGGAGGGGCCATCGTCGGCGGCACCGACCGTCTCCACCGCCTCCGGCGCAAATTCGGCCAGCACTTCCTTGAGCTTGCCCGCTTCATCGGCGCCCCTCTTGGCCGCCAGCCGCTGCCGCACGCGGTCAAGCGCGTCCGCGAGCTTTTCCTCATCCACCGGCTTCAGCAAATAATGGACCGGATCCGCCTCGTGCGCCCGAAGCGCATGATCCGAATAAGCCGTGACGAAAACGAACAGCGGCGGCTCGACCTCCGCCAGCGCCTGGACCACGGAAAACCCGTCAAACCCCGGCATCTGGATGTCGAGAAAGACGAGGTCCGGCTTGTTCGTCTTGATCGCTCGGATCGCCTCGCGGCCATTGCTGCAAGTTTCGATGATCTCCACGTCGTCATGCTTTTCGAGACGCAGTCGGAGGCCCTGAGTTGCCAGCGGTTCGTCGTCGACCAGGATCGTGCGGATGGTCATTTGGAGCCCTCGGATACTTCAACTTGGTAGGGAATTTCGATGGTAACGCCGAAGCCACCGCTTATGTTCGTTTGAGTCTCAAAGCGATGATCGGCGCCATAGGCTTGCGCCAGGCGGTCGCGAATGTTCGCCAGGCCGACGCCGGTCGATTGCTCCGCGCGGACCGTGTAGGCCGAATCTGTGCCGGGCCCGGTGTCGGTGACGGTGATGAGGACGCGGTCCCCCATTTTTCGTGCATCCACCGTGATGTCCGCGCCTTCTTCCTGTGGCGTGACGGCATATTTGATCGCGTTTTCGACCAAGGGCTGAAGGAGCAAAGACGGCAGCCGAGCCCTCGACACGGCGGGGTCGATCTCGAAGCGCGGCCGCAGGCGATCCTCGAACCGCATCTTCTCGATTTCGAGGTAAAGCTTCAGTGTCTCGACCTCCTGAGCAACCGTTACCGAGCCGGTCGGCTCGTTCACAAGCGTATAGCGGAGAAAGGAAGAGAGGCGCGAGAGCATCGCGTTGGCCTGCTCCGTCTGCTTCAACAGCACGAGGGTCGAGATCGAGTTCAACGTGTTGAACAAGAAATGCGGGTTGAGCTGGTAGCGGAGCATCGCCAGATGCGCGGAGCTCGCCTGGCTTTCGAGGCGGACCATGCGGTCGTGCCGCTCCTCGAGCAGAAGGTAGTAGTTGATCGCGTAATACAATGCCGACCAGGCGATCAGCAGTGAGAAGGTGAGCAGGATCGCGCTCAGAAACTCGATCCCCTCTGGCCGGCTGCCCGGTT
>JALYNE010000305.1 GCA_030773375.1 Pseudomonadota bacterium | reverse complement strand
GGCCAACACCGGCCGGTCCTGGCTGGACAAGATTAGCAACGGCGATGGGGATTAATGATACCCCCGTCAGATTTCCCTGTCGTCATAGTCAAGGCAACCGAAGCTCGATGGCAGCTGAAAAATTTGGAGAGGAGCATCAAATGACAGAACAGAACGCTAACAATGAACATGTCGCCGACTCCGCGGAGCAGTCAATGAAGCAGGCGAGCAACGCGTTCAAAGAGGCGACGGACCGTGCAACACACTACAACGAGGCGGTCACGGCCCGGCTAATCGACTTTGCCGAAAGCAACTTGACCGACGCATGTGAGGCGATCCGTTCTGCGGCTCGGGCTAGGAACATCGGCGAATTGATGTCGATCAATGCAAATTTCCTGCGCCACCAGATGAGCCGCAGTCTAGACCAATTTCGCGAGCTGGCCGAACTTGTCAGACCGCGCGACGGACGACCCTGAACACTCACTCGACGCCGGCTGACGAACCGGAGCGGTTGCGGCGGCGGCAAGCTTCTGGCGCTCTCCCTGCCCGAGGGCGCTTCAAGAGAGTGAGCGAAGTCCACGTCAATTTGAAAATTCAGCCGCTGACGGCGGATGTTACAGCCGCCGGTCGTCCAGCTGGTTCATGGGCGCGAAGAATCAGGCGGCATTCTCTCCGACGGCTTCGCGAGATGCTTTGGCGGATACAAACGCGCAAAGAGATGAGAGTCTCACGTTGCCGCTTGATCGGCGAGGAACCGGCTAAGAGCGGCGACAAACATGTCGGGACGCTCGACCTGAGGCAGATGGCCGCAGTCCGGTATCATGACGAGCTGCGAGTTCTGGAGCCGGGCCGCTGCTGCCGTGGCATGGTAGCTCGGAATGACCATGTCGTTCGTTCCCCAGACGAGGAGGGTGGGCATCGTCAGGCGATTGAGCTCGTCCAGGATCACCTCCCGTTGGCCGACAAGATCGAGCTCTCCCCGAAGACAAGCCACCATGCCATCGAGGTGACCGGGGGTCTGCGCCAGGAGATAGTGCTGTGCCAACCACTCGGGTGGAGCGGCGAGGGGCTGCGCGAAGGAGAGTGACGAGAGTGTCGACACCCACTGGGGGGCGCCAAACGGTGTACTAAACCAGGCTGCCAAAGCGGCGGAGCCGGGGAGCGTCAGAGCTATCAGTGCGGGATTGATCTCCCGCCCGAGGCCAGAGCTGTTGACGAGGCTCAGGGACGTAACACGCGCCGGCGCGACGAGGGCAAGCCGGATTGCGACATTGCCACCATGCGAGTTTCCGACAAGCGCGACACGCTCGAGTCCCAGCTTGTCGAGGAACGCAGCGAGGTGATTGGAGTAGAATGACGGTTGCTTGGGATCGACGGACATCTTGGTGCTATCACCGGCTCCGGGAGTATCGGGTGCGTAGACACGGTGGGTGCGCGCCAGCGTGGGCAACACCCAGCGCCACGATCCAGAGCTCTCGCCATGTCCGTGCAACAGTACCACAGGCGGCCCCTGGCCCCCAGTGAGGTAATGCGTCCGAAAGCCACCTGCCTCCACCCAGCGATGCTCGATTGGGACGTCCGCTTCGCGGTCAAGAACGTCATTATCCCGCTCGCTGCTTTTGCCGCCGAAGATTTTCACATTGTGTCCTTTTTCCCATGGCACATAAACGATCTGACCGCGCCAAGCATGTTAGGCTCCAGCGGCAGCGGATTCAGCTACGATGAGCGACTGCCTAAACGCAGGACAGCAGGACTTGTGCCGTTTGGGACGGCTGAGTCTTGCGTTGTGCGATTACTAAGTTCTGGCCCGTAACGCGGCCTCGACACTTTCCCAGAGCGCTTCAAGAGGTTGCGCGGCTGGGCTCCTCGGTGCGGCGACCGCGACCGGCTGACGCCAGACGCTCATCTGCTCTACCGCAGCGGCATAAGGTATTGCGAGATGGCCTGCCTCTGCATCGATTGCTTCGCGATGAGATCGCCGTCGCCTGTCGACCATTGAGAAGACGGGAAGGAACCGAGGCTTCGCGCCGCTGCGCGCCTCGGCATAGGCTTGAAGCTGCTGATAGGCGTTCATCGAGAGTGAAGAGGGGATGATCGGAACGACGATGAGATCGGCAAGCTCGAATATCTGCTCGGCCACAAGTCCCAAGGTCGGTGGACAGTCGAGAACCACCCGATCGTAATCATCGCTAATTCTCTCGAGCAGTTCCCGCAGGTGCTTGGGGCGATCGTGTCGATCGAGGAAGTGGACGAGACCGTCAGCCGGCAACAGGTCGAGCCCTGCCCAAGCGCTTGCCTCAATATGATCCCGGAGGCGGTATGTTCGGCGGCCTCTACGGACCGGTAGCTCAAACGGTCGCCCTAAGATGGCTCCGGCGCCGCCCTGCTCGTCAAGGTCCCACAGAAGCGTCCGATGCTTCGCCTTCACTGCCGCGAAAGCGAGATTTACAGCAATTGCCGTTTTCCCGACACCGCCTTTGATGTTGTACGACGCAATGACCTTCATCGGGAGTCCAGCTCTGGTTATGTCATCTAACTCCAGGAACTGCACCTAAATCATTGCCTCGGCAGCCAGCCAAGGCAGAAGAACGGATCCGCTGTGCTGGCTGCAACGAAATGTTCGCGCAAGGGTTCAGGCTGAAACAAAGTCTAGATGCTCTTAAAGCAAATTTCGTTTAGCCGGAAGTCTGCCTGATCGAGGTGTCGAGCGTCAGCCGCCGATGCTTCAGCGACCCAGCAATCTGCCGTGTGGAGGTTCCTATGAAATCGCGCACCACCATCGTGGAGGATCTGCGAATGTGATGGCTGGAGAGCGGTCAAGGCACACCCGTCGTGTTCCTCCATGGCATCCCGACTTCGCCAGAGCTTTGGCGCCACGTAATCCCGCGTGTGACCAGCGGGCGCTGCCTCGCCTGGGAAATGATAGGTTATGGCAACTCCATGTTGGAGGGCAGCCGGCGGGATATTTCAGTGGCAGGTCAAGCTGATCACCTCATTCGTTGGCTCGACCACTTAGGTATCGACAGTGCCGTTTTCGTTGCTCACGATCTTGGCGCAGGCGTCGCCCAAATTGCCGCGACCAGGCATCCTCAGCGCTTCCGAGGGCTATTGATCACCAACGGGATCGGCTACGATTCTTGACCTCCTCCTACTCTGAAAATGATGCGGGCAGCCCGGGGCTTTGTTCGTCATCTGCCGCAACCTCTTTTCCGGCTGATCTTTAGTGGTTTCATACATCGTGGGCACGACACTCGCGTCAGCGGACGGGATGCCGTCCCAGTTCATTGGCACCATTACGACATGAAAGGAGGAGCCACCGCCTTTGCACGTCAACTTGGCGCATTGGATGTGCGAGATACGCTTCGGGTTTCTGACCAGCTCCCACGAATGAACATGCCGGCCCGGATCGTCTGGGGTGCGGCCGATCCGTTCCAGAAGATCCGCTATGGCGAACGCTTCTCACGTGACTTGCGGGCCCCGCTTCGGCGGATCGACCGAGGGAAGCACTTCACTCCAGAGGACCATCCAGACATAATCGCCGAAGAAGTTGAAGCCCTTATGCGACAGCTCCAATAATCTGCCGAACCCGCCACGGCCACGCTATTTTATAGCACCGCTTCATCGGCGAAGTGAGACGGGCAAGCGGCGGAGGCGGCACCTCGGCAACTGAGAAAGAACCATCTTGGACTCTAGGTCGTTAGAGGAGGGATTACCTGCGAAAACTGCTCCGACACTTGCCAGGAGATTCGGCGTCCACCGCTCGAGCCTACAACCTGGTGATCACGTAGCAGTGCGAAATGATCCTGAAGCGCAGTAATTCTACGGGCAAGGACCGGCTGGTCCTTCTTCAGAAGATAGATGCTTAGCTGATCCGTCTTTGTGTGCGGCGCAGGTCTACTGGGAAGGAGCCGCCCTGAATGTGAGCAGCACAGAATGTCAGGAAAGCGGATCGATCATCACACCCGGTCGCCCTTCGGCTCCGCTCTACTCGCCCTGGAGGCCTGGTCCTGGTAGTAAAGCGCGAGTTGCCGAAGGGCTCTGATGTCCTGCCATGACTCCGTTTTGCGAGCCGCGACTTCGCAGTTCCGGGCCTGTTCTCGAAGATAATCTGCTTCAGTCATGTTCTCTTACCCATCTCACCGGCACGGCCTCCCGGCCTTCGCTGGCGGCCGAACTGGAGAAGCATGTCGCCAGACAAGTGCGCTTGGCAGGAGAAGGCCGGGTGACTACCTCTTTCGGATAGACCACCCGGCCGACGATTCAGCAGCAGCAATCCATGTCCATGCCCTTGCCGCCGCTCTGGCCATGACGACCTTTGCTGCCGTTATTGCCGTTATTGCCGTTATTGCCGTTATTGCCGTTCTTGCCGTTCTTGCCGTTGTTCCCGTTATTGCCGTTATTGCCGTTATTGCCGTTACCGCGGCTGCCACCGCCGCCACCACCGCCTCTGCCGCCAAAAACGT
>JALYNE010000304.1 GCA_030773375.1 Pseudomonadota bacterium | reverse complement strand
GTCGGCCATCTTGCCGGGGCGCAGGCTCCCCGTGCGATCGGAAATGCCGAGCGCCTTCGCCGGGTTGAAGCTCAGCCACGTCCAGGCGACTTCGTCCGGAATCTGGAGACCGGCGCGGCGGCCGTAGCTCAGCGCTTTCGACGCTTCCTGGTAAAGGCGCTGGATGCCGTTGGGATCGTCGGAGTGAACGATCGCGCAGGCGCCCGCATTGTGGACGAACGGGATGTTCTCGTTGATGCCGTCATAGGCTTCCATCTTGAAGCCCCACCAATCGGCCCACATCGCCGAGCAGACCCCGTTCTCACGCAGCAGATCGGCGATCTTGTAGCTTTCGGCGGCGTGATGGAAGGTCGTGACCTTGTATCCGAACTCCTTGGCCATATCCAAGATGATGGCCATTTCGTCCGCGCGATAGCAATGGTTCTGGACGAGGATTTCGCCGGCGAGGACGCCGCGCAACGTATCCATGCCGATCTCGCGGGTCGGCATGTCGCCGCCGTCGCGCTCATATTTGTCCCACTTGCGGCGATAATCCTGCGCCCGCGCCCAGGTCTGGCGCATCAGGGCAACGTTGGCCATGCGGCTGGCCGGCGTCTGGTTGCGGCCGCCATAAACCCGCTTTGGATTTTCGCCGCACGCCATCTTGAGGGTGTAGGGGGCCCCGGGGAACTTCATTTGCTGCATGGTCCGCGCAGGCACGTTCTTCAGCGTCACGCCACGGCCGCCGAACAGATTGGCGGAGCCCGGGAGCACGTGGAGGCTGGTGACGCCGCCATTGGCAAGCGCACGGCTGAAGCCGGGGTCCTGCGGCCAGACCGAATGCTCGGCCCAGACGTCCGGGTGGACCGGGTTGGTGACTTCATTGCCGTCTTGATGCGCCTCAACGGCCGGCGACGGGTAATCGCCCAGGTGGCTGTGGATGTCGATGATGCCAGGGGTCACCCACTTGCCGCGGCCATCGATCACCGTGGCACCTGCCGGCGCATTCACCGTCTGGCCAACCGCGACGATGCGGCCGTCTGCGAAGACGACGGAGCCGTTCTCGATCCGGCCGCCCTCCCCGTCATAGATGGTCACGTTCTGCACCACCGTCGGCGCTCCGGGATAGACCCGGTAGGTCGAGGGATAAGGATCGCGCGCATAGGCCTGCGGGGCGGCTTTCGGCGCCTTGGCATCGGCGGTGTTCGGGCGCTCGTTGGCGGCGCAGCCGGCGAGGAGCGAGAGGCCCGCGAGGGCGGCAATGGTCAGTCTCATCAGATCTGCTTCGTTTCCGGTTTGGTTTCGTCCTGGGGGAACATGCCAGGGGCCTGATTTTCCGCCAGCTCCTTGTAGCCGGCGAGTTCATCTTCGTCCCGGAGCGTGTCGAGGTGCATCAGCTTCTTGATCAGCGGCGAGACGACGATCACCGCCACGCCGACCCCAACGGCAACCCACCCGATCGTGGAATAGACGTCGAGAACGGTCTCCCTGCCTGCCGCTTCGCCTTCCAGCCCTTCTGCGCCCGTCGCCGCGGCGATGAGGCCGGCCGCGAAATTGCCCGTTGCCGAAGCGAAGAACCAGGTTCCCATGATGAGGCTCGCCATGTGCGCGGGGGCAAGGCGGTTCATCGCCGAGAGGCCGACCGGCGACAGGCAGAGTTCGCCGGTCGTGTGGAGGAGATAGATGAGGAAGATGAAGAGGACCGGGATCGCCGCGTCTGGCCCGGCGGCGGCTGCGCCGGCGATAAGCACCAGGAACCCGGCACCCAGCTGGATGAGGGCGAGCCCGAACTTCGCCGGGGCCGAAGGCTCGAGCCCGCGCCGCCCGAGTGCCGTCCACAGCCACGCGAAGCCCGGCGCGAAGAGGATGATGTAGATCGGGTTTATCGACTGGAAGACCGAAGCGGGCACGCCGCCGCGGTCGACATAGCGGTCGGTGAAGAGGTTGAGCGAAGAGCCTGCCTGTTCGAAAAGTGCCCAGAAGAGGATCGATCCGAAGATCAGCAACATGGCGGCGAAGATGCGGTCGCGATCCTCAGCCGGCAGCTTCACCACGGCCGTGTAGAGCACGTAGAGGACGAGAATGCCGCCCGCGATGCCGAGCAGGCTTCCGACCAGCTCCTGATATTGAATGAGGGCCCAGACGATCGCCACGCCGAGGATGCCGACGAGGTAGAGCAGCCATTCGAACTTCATTCCGGCGACCGTCGCGCGCAGCCGCTGCGGGTCGCGCGGCTCGCCGCGGCCCATCAGCAGGGGCTTGCCCCACACGAAGACGATGAGGCCGAGGAGCATGCCGATGCCGGCCGCACCGAAACCATATCCCCAGCCGTAGGTCTGGCCGAGATAGCCCGCGACGAGGGTGCCGATCGCGGCGCCGAGGTTAATCCCCATGTAGAAGATGGTGTAGGCGCCGTCGCGGCGAACGTCGGTGCGCGGATAGAGCTGCCCGACGATCACCGAGATGTTCGCCTTAAGGAAGCCCGACCCGACGATGATGAAGGATAGAGCCAGCCAGAAGGCATTGATCGTGGGATCGCCCTGTCCGCCCGTGCCTTCGAACGCCATCAGGAAGTGGCCGAAGGTGAGGAGTACCGCCCCGAAAAGCACCGCCTTCCGCTGCCCCAGATAGCGGTCCGCGAGATAGCCGCCGATGACGGGGGTGATATAAACGAGGGCCGTATAGGCACCGTAGATGATCGAGGCGCGCTCGTCTGAGAACAGCCAGTGCTGCGTCAGATAGAAGATGAGCAATGCCCGCATGCCGTAATAGGAGAAACGCTCCCACATCTCGGCAAAGAACAGCACGTACAGGCCCCGTGGGTGCCCGAATAAGGTCTTGCCTTCCGCTGCTGCGAAACGATCGGGGGAGGTGGTGGCCATCGGCTCGCTACTCCATACATGTGCGGGCCTGCTCTGCCGGCGGCCCTTGAATGGCCCGAGACACTAGCGTCCAAAAACCACTTGTGAAGCCGGATTGTTGCAAGATCACCTTGGTGCTAGCGGCGCGTGGGCATGCTCAACGATCGGTCCTCGACGCTCTCCCTCCTCAAGACGCGCCGCTCGGGTCGGCCGCGGGATCTCGTCGCGCCAGGGCCGGATCCGGAGCAGCTGCGCGAGATGCTCCAGGCGGCGATCCGGGTGCCCGATCATGGCAAGCTCGCGCCGTGGCGCTTCGTCCATGTGCGCAAGGATCAGCGGGGAGCCTTCGCGGAGCTGCTGCACGCTGCCTTCCGCATCGACAATCCTGAGCCGAGCCGGCTCGAACTGGAGGCGGTGGATCGGTTTGCGCTGCAAGCACCGGAGCTGGTCGTCGCCCTGTGGAGCCCCGTGGAAGGGACCAAGATCCCGCTGTGGGAACAGCAGCTTTCCTGCGGCGCGGCCTGCATGAACCTGATGCTGGCCGCGCACGCAATGGGCTTTGCGGCCGGCTGGGTGACCGGCTGGGCAGCATATGCCCCAAAGGTGGTGAAAGCGTTCGGCCGCGGCGAGGAGCGAATCGCCGGCTTCATCTTCATCGGGACGCCGGCTGTGCCGCTCGAGGAGCGGCCCCGGCCGGCCTATGAATTGGCCGTGTCGGAGTGGGCGCCAGCCGCCTGAACCTATTCTGCTTGCGCTGGATGGTGTAGTAGGAGACTATGTCGGTGATGAACCAAGACGATCGTCCAGTTTACCTGCGCCTGCGCGATACCATCGCTGCCACCATCCTTGAGGGCAAGGTGCGGGACGGCGATCCCCTGCCCTCCGTGCGAAGCCTCGCCGCCGAATATGGCGCGAACCCGCTGACGGTCGCCAAGGCCTATCAGACCTTCCAAGACGAGGGGCTCGTCGTGGTGAAGCGGGGCGTCGGCATGTTCGTCGCCCAGGGCGCGAGCGAGCGGCTCCGCGCCAGCGCGCGCAAGGAGTTCCTGGAGCAGCGCTGGCCCGCAATAGCCGCCCACATTCGCCGCCTGGACCTCAGCGTCGAAGACCTGATCGACCGCGCGCTGGCCTAGAGTGCTTGTCAGTCAGGTGGGATCACCTGACGGCTCGGAAAGCACGGCAAACAAGAGGAAACTGGACCCGTTCCCGGTTCAATCCAACCGGGAACGAGTCTAGACGCCGAACGCTTCTGGCTGCACTTGGTAGAGGATATCCGCGCTTGCCGTGGCGGCCGCGAAGAGCCCAGCGGCCTCCGGCACGACCTGATCCATGTAGAAGTGGGCGGCGGCAGTCTTCATCGCCCTGAACTGCGCGTCCTCGTGCTTTTCCACCGCGACCAATTGCCGCTTCATCAGCCAGCCTGCCACAGCCACCGCGAGCATCGTCAGGAACGGATAGGAAGCTGCCAGCCGATCGTCCACCAAGGCCGTGTGCAGGAATTCGGCGACAGCCTCACAGTCTTTGAGAAGGCACAGGAGCCGCGTCTCGTCCGCGCAGTCCGCACGCATGTCGGTGACCAGCCGCCGAAACACCTCGCCGCCTCCCAGCCC
>JALYNE010000303.1 GCA_030773375.1 Pseudomonadota bacterium | reverse complement strand
CGAGCCATGCTCACCTTACGCCATCGCTCGCACGGGCTGCTCCTCAGCGAGCTCGGCGCCTATCTCCTCAGTCCAGCCCACGCACCCGCCGGCACCAAACGGCTCAGTAACCTGTTACGCTCGCCCAGCTGGTCGGCGGCCCTCCTCCAGCAGTATCTCTGGCACCAGGCCCAAGCACGTGTGACGGACTTGCAGGCACAAGGTGAGGAGACGCTAAGCCAGGACAGACTCTGTTAGGTAATCCAATTCTTTGCATATGATCTGCCGTAGGTGTATCGTTCTAGCCTGTCGTGCCGTTGGAACGCGAGGAGTTGTGCTATGACCCTCCATCCGCATCCGATTCCGCCTGTCCCTGAAACAACCGCCGCTGCGGTGCATGCCGCCTTTCCCAAAGGCAATCTCTACGTCGACCTCCGAGCAGAATTTGGTGCGCTCTACGACGATCGGCTCTTTGCTGACCTATATCCGGCCCATGGTCGCCCTGTTACGGTGGCGCCGTGGCGGTTGGCACTGGTGTTGGTCATGCAGTATATTGAGGGCTTGACCGACCGCCAAGCGGCAGATGCGGTGCGACGGTGCATGGATTGGAAATACGCTCTCAGTCTCGATTTGAGTGATCCCGGGGTAACTCCATCATTTCGGGAAATTTGTACGCTAAGGAGCCTTCTGCGCTCGAGCAGGGCATGAAGGTGTACGCTAAGCCGTACCGCGTCTCATCCTGGCGGGCCTACGGCTACTCCTGTCGCTTCGCCAGGTAGGGTCGTCTGCTGGAGATCCCATCGGTATTCGCCGGTCAGAATGATTCGTTCCCAACCGAGCGGGGAGAGGTGCTGGAGGAATTCATCCGGCACGGCTGTACCCTGCGCGCGTAACGTCTCCACCGCCCGTTCGAGCCCAATCGTGTTCCACAGAATAATCGCCGTCAGTACCAGGTTCAGGCCACTGGCGCGGTGGCGTTGATCCTCGTAGCTCTGGTCCTGCACCATGCCCCGGCGGTTGAAAAAGATCGCTTTCGCCAGTCCATTCTTGGCTTCCCCTTTATTCAGCCCGGCCGTGACGCGCCGCCGCAGCTCCGGATCCTGGAACCACGCCAGCGTGAACAGGCTCCGCTCGATCCGGCCCAGCTCCCGCAGCGCTACGGCCAATCCGTTCTGCCGTGGGTAGGCGGCCAACTTGCGCAGAATTAAGGACGCCGTCACGGTCCCCAGCCGAATCGAGGTCGCCAGGCGGAGAATGTCGTCCCAGTGGTCAGCGATGCGATTCACGTTCACCTTCCCACCCATGATCGGCTCCAACCGAGGATACTCCGCCGGCGACTGCAGCGGATACACCCGCCGATCGTCCAGATCCCGGATGCGCGGGGCGAAGCGAAACCCCAACAATGGGCAGAGCGCAAACAGATGATCCGTCACGCCGCCAGTATCAGTATAGTGCTCGGCGATCTGGAGCTCGGTCTCGTGGTAGAGCAAGCCATCCAGCACGTAGGGTGCCTGGTGCGCCGTGGCGTTGATTGCCTTGATATGGAAGGGCGCATATTGGTCCGAGACGTGGGTGTAAAACATGATACTCGGCTCGCGGCCGTATTTTGCGTTCACCTGTCCGATCGGCTCCCGCCGGCCGCCGACGGGATAGCGCTGGCCATCCGAGGACGACGTGGTGCCATCCCCCAATGTGCGGCAAACGGCAGGCGGTGGTGGAAATTCACCAGGTCGGCGAGCGCTTTGGCATAGGTTTCGTCGCGGATGTACCAATCGGCGACCCAGGTCAGCCGCGGAAAGGTCATGCCGGGACACGCATTCGCCATCTTGGCGAGGCCCAGGTTTGTGGCGTCGGCCAGGATCGCCGCAAACAAGGCGACCTTATCCTTGGGCACGGCGCCGCTATGCAGATGGGTGAAGTGCCGACTGAAGTGGGTGAGGCGATCAATCGCGACCAGCAGGTCGGTCACCTTGACCCAGGGCAGCACGTCGTAGGCGTGCTCGGCCAGGGTTTCCGCTGTGTCCGGCACTGCCTTCGCGAGCGGCGAAATGGTCAGCTTGCCTTTCTGCAGCCGCACATCCGGCAGCCCGTCGCGCTCCAGCAGGGCAGCAACCGTCGTCAGTTGCTCATGTAAGGCGTCCTGCCGTTGCGCGAGGTAGGTCGGGAAGTCGGATGGGATGGCCAGCGGCACCGCACCCCGCTGTTTCAGATCCTGCCACGCGGCGTCCGGGAGTAGATATTCCTCGAAGGCTTTGAATTGCCGGCTGCCCACCACCCAGACGTCGCCGGCCCGTAAACTCTGGCGCAATTCGTTGAGGGCACACAGTTCGTAGTAATGTCGGTCGACGCCCGTGACCGTGAAGACGTGATCTTCCCAGCGCGGCTTGACAAAGGCCGTCGGCGCATGCGGCCGGATCTTCTTGAGATCCGCGGCGTTCATCTCCTTGAGCAGCTGGAGCGCCTGGAGCAGGGACTGGCTGCTGGGCGCGCCTTTGAACTCGAACGTCTCGAGGAGCGCAGGGGCGTACCGGCGCACCTGCCCGTAGAAGTCATCCAAGAGGTCGAGGTAGTCAAACGCAGGCGGTTGCGCCAGTTGCTCCGCCTCGGCCACGGTGGTGACGAAGGCATCCCAGGGCAGCACGGCCTCCACGGCCACGAAGGGGTCGCGCGCCTGTTCGCGGGCCGCGATCAAGGCCTTGCCGACATCCGCATACAGGCGCACCTTCTCGTTGATCGCTTTGCCGCTCTGGTGAAAGCGCTCCGCATGCGCTTGCTCGCTGCGGTGCAGGTACTGGCCCATGAGCCGATCATGGATGTCAAGGATCTGATCCGTGAGCGTCGCCGCTGTCTCAATGAGAAAGGCGACCAAGGTGGCGTACCGGCGTAATGGATCAAAGCGTTGCAGGAACTGGGGCGAGTAGCGACCGCCCTCACGGGCGAGCTGCAGCAGCCGATTCTGATGCACCTGCCGTGCCCGATCATGATCCAGCCCGAGCGCCCGAATGAACTGCAGGCGCTCAATGAGCTTGAGGATTGTGGCGGGCGCCGGCTTCCCGGCTGGCTGCCGCAGCCACGCCAGGACGGTCTGGTGCCGACCCTGGGGCACCGTTAAGAGCTCGTCCAACTGTGCCTGTTGCGCCGCGGTCAGGCCGTCGGTCAGGCGCTTGCAGACCTGGCGCTGCGCCCGACGGCGGACCTCCCAGCCGAGGCGTTCGACCAAATACAATGCCGGCGCGACGATGCGCCGTGCACGCATCTCTTCGACGAGCGCCGTGACGAGCGCGACCCCATTGTCGGTACTGAGGGCTGTTGGCAACAGCCAGCTGGCTAACTCCCGATAGACGCGGGCGTCAAACGAGCGGAAGCCGAAGGTCTGCTGGATTTCGATCAGGTGCTCGCGGCGCGTCGTATCCCGATCGCGCGCATAGTCCTGCATGACCGCGGGGTCGAGGTCTAACTGGGCGGCGATGTAGGCGAGGACAGGTGACGGCACGGGTTCGCCGGCCTGCAGGGACCGCCCTGGAAATCTGAGGTAACAGAGTTGGACGGTGAAGCCAAGCTGATTGTGCGGCCGTCGGCGCAGGGCAATCACCTGGCGATCCTCAGGCGTGAGGGTGTAGTAGCGCGCCATGTCGCGTTCGGTCATGGCCGCGGGGATCTCGGTAAACTGGGCACGCTGAGAGGGGGCGAGTAGTTCGCGCGTCGGCATAGCAGGCTCCTTCGCTGGGGCAGAGGTGGATGGGCAACCAAATGGGGCGGCGTTAGCCTTTGAGCTGTTTGAGCTGATCCTTCATGTGGTCGCGGCTGACCTGGGGATAGCGGACGGTCGTCTGGATCGCCGGCGTGCCCTTCTTGGTGATATGCCCCAGGTAGTACGCTACTTCCTCCAAGCTCCAGCCGGCAGTCCGGGCACGGTGGGCAAAGTCGTGACGGAGATCGTGGAAGGTCACGTCGTGAATGAATTCCCACTCGTCCTTGGTCGCCCGCGCTTTGAGCGTGCGGAACCAGTGGTGGATCCCCGCCTCGCTGAGGCGGGCGCTGCGCTGGGAGGTAAAGACATACGGGCTCGCGGGGTCACGCCCGCCATGGTGGAGATAGTGGTAGAGGGGGCGCCGGGCCTCGTTGTGCAGATCGATGTCACGCGCTTTCCCGCCTTTGTAGCCGACATGCAGCCAGCCAACCCGCGGACCGACGTGGGTATCGGCGAGTTGCAACCAGGCGACATCACTGATACCAATTCGCGGCCTAAGATAGATTTCGAAAGTGCGGAAAGTAGGTCATGGAACGTACACGCTCAGGATCCGTGTCGAGGTGGTTCAGGCCCGCGATGAGCGTCTCTTCCACTGCATCGCGCGAGGCAAACGCGCGATTGTGAACATACTTCTCGCGCAACTCATCCCAGATATGCTCAACCGGATTCAGTTCGGGACTGTGGGCGGGTTGCGGCAGTAGCCGGATATTCTCAGGAATCACCACAT
>JALYNE010000302.1 GCA_030773375.1 Pseudomonadota bacterium | reverse complement strand
TTGCCGGGCTTTGCCTGCTCGAGCCCGAGCATCAGGCATTCGTAGGTGACCTCAACCAGGCGGCGCGCCTTCACGGGAACGTCGCCGACCAGGTACATGCGGCTGCTGTCGCCGTGCCAGCCGCCGAGGATCGGCGTCACGTCGATGTTGACGATGTCGCCGTCCTTGAGCGCCCGGTCGCCAGGAATGCCGTGGCAAACCACGTGGTTGATCGAGGTGCAGCAGCTTTTGGTATAGCCGCGATAGCCGAGCGTCGCCGGGATGCCCCCGGCCTCGATCGTCATCCGGTAGACGATATCGTCGAGTTCCTGGGTGGTGACCCCCGGCACCACGTGGGGCACGAGCGCGTCCAGGATTTCGGCGGCGAGCCGGCCGGCGGCGCGCATGCCCGCAAAGCCTTCCGGCCCGTGGAGCTTGATCGAGCCGCTCCGCGTCGCGGGCGCTTCGGCGCTGGTCTGATAGTCGATCATTTCGGCGATATAGACGCTGAGGCCTTCAGCTACAACGAAAGGCTGCAAGCGGGGTCTTTCCTTCTCGCCGGCAGCAATTAGAGGGCTAAGGAGCCTCGCGGGGAGCTCCGAAGCCCCAGTCGATGCCAAGAGGCGGAACGGAGCGAAAGTGGACGGCGAACGGATCTGGACGGCGGGGCTGGTGATCATCGGGGACGAGATCCTCTCCGGCCGCACGCAGGACCGGAACGTTGCCCAGATCGCAGCCTGGCTCAATCTCCAGGGGATCCGCCTTTCAGAGGTCAGGATCGTCCCCGACCTGAAGGAGCGCATCGTCGAGGCCGTCACCGCGCTGGCGCAGGCCTGCGACTATCTTTTCACCACCGGCGGCATCGGCCCCACGCACGACGACATCACGGTGGACGCCATCGCGGAGGCGCTCGGCGTCGGCGTCGTCGAGCATGCCAGGGCTCGCGCCGCGCTCGAGACTTATTATGCGAGCCGCGGCGGGCTTACCGAAGCGCGGCTGCGCATGGCGCGGGTACCCGACGGCGCCGAGCTCATCGAGAATCCGATGTCGGGCGCTCCTGGCATCCGCTGCGGAAACATCTTCATCCTGGCGGGCGTGCCGCACATCGCCACCTTGATGCTCGAGGCTCTGTCGGGCCAGCTCGAAGGCGGGAAGCCGCTCTTGTCCCAGACGATCGGCTGCTGGACGGCCGAAAGCGAGATCGCGGATCTGCTCGAGGAGGCGGAGCGCGCGCACCCCGGCTGCCAGATCGGCAGCTATCCATTGTTCCGTGATGGCCGGGTCGGCGCCGATTTCGTGATCCGAAGCACGGACGCCGCCACGCTCGAAACATGCGCCGCAGATCTTGCCGCAAGGCTGGAGCGGAGCGGGCGGAGCGTGATCAAGGGCGGGATCTGAGCCGGCCTGTCGCGAGGATTGCCTGCCGTTCCGAACCGTGGTTACCTCGCGCTTGTTGAGGGGGAGACGCGATCATGGTCTTTTGGCTTCTTGCGCTCGCGCTGGCTGCGGACGCGCCGGCGGAGAAGGTTTCCAAAGAGGTGCAGGTCGAGGGCCGCAGCTTCACCGTGGAGGTGAAAGGCGTGCGCGCCTACGTGTGGCCGCGTTTCGCGATCCTGAGGGGCCACAGCATGGACGCAACCGGCCTGAAGCTCGCGCGGCGCGCGGCCGAAAAGGCGAGCGGGTGCAAGGCAGCCGAGGGCCGGCCGACTCCCACCGGCCTCGTGGTTGCCCTCGAATGCGCAGCCGAAAACAACCGTTGATGGGTTGGAGCAAGCTGGACAAGCGAACGCACCAATTGACCGGCATCGTTCCCGCCGGCGGCCATCTTTCGTCCTGTTGAAGCCCATGGGCCTGTTGTAAGCGGCCGTCGAAATGGCCGCCTTCGAACCCAAAGCAGTGGAATTGGCGCTTCAGGGCGGCGGCGCCCATGGTGCATTTACCTGGGGTGTGCTCGATCGCCTCCTTGCCGAGCCACGCCTCCGCATCGAAGGGATCAGCGGAACAAGCGCGGGGGCCATGAACGCAGTTGTGCTTGCCGACGGGCTGACCCGGGGCGGGCCGGAAGAAGTCCGCCGCGCGCTTGAACGGTTCTGGAGGGCGGTCAGTCGCGCGGCGCGGACGAGCCCGTTCCGACGCACGCCGCTCGACATGCTGGTCGGGCGCTGGTCGATCGATCATTCGCCCGGCTTTCGTTTTTTCGATCTCATCAGCCGAACCTTCTCGCCCTATGATCTCAATCCGCTGAACCTCAATCCGATGCGAGACCTGCTCGCCCGGCAGGTGGACTTCGAGGCGGTGCGAAGATGCACGAGCCTCAAGCTCTTTATCGCTGCGACCAACGTCCGCTCCGGTCAGGCCAAGGTCTTCCGCACGCATGAATTGACCGCCGACGCGGTGCTGGCTTCGGCCTGCCTGCCCTTTTTGTATCAGGCAGTCGAGATCGACGGCGAAGCCTATTGGGACGGCGGTTACATGGGAAATCCCGTTCTCTTCCCCTTGATCGACGAATCGGAGGCGAACGACCTCATCATCGTTCAGATCAATCCGATCCACCGATCGGAGGTGCCGCGGCGCGCCCAGGATATCCTCGACCGGTTGAACGAGATCACTTTCAATGCGAGCCTCATCAAGGATCTGCGCTCGATCGTGCTGCTGAAGGGCTTGGTCGACGAAGAGGGGCTGAACCGCGCGACCTACAAAGACATGCTCCTCCACCTCATTTCCGCCGAGGACGAATTGAAAGGGCTGGGCGCGTCCAGCAAGCTCAACGCGGAGTGGGACTTTCTCGTCCATCTGCACGGCATCGGCTGGCGCGCGACCGAAGACTGGCTCCAGCGCAATTTCGAGCGGATCGGCACCGAGTCGACACTCGACCCGAACCGGTTGCTGGCTTGAGCCGGCAACGAGCTTCGCAGCGTGGTGGATCAATGACGAGATATGGATGCGCGGCGAGATGGTGGCTGCGCTTGCCAGGCTGGAGCGGGTGAAGGGAATCGAACCCTCGTCGTAAGCTTGGGAAGCTTCTGCTCTACCATTGAGCTACACCCGCAAACCGTCTGAGATGGTGTCAGTTTTCCTGACGGCTACCCCTGCGGTTTACATGCCAGTTTACACTGCTCGCCGCGATGCGCTCCCCGATTGCCACGACTACGTGCCGCTGGTCAACATAGACGCAGCGGATCTTAAAGACCCTCTCGATGCCCAACCCATGACCTCCGCAACTTGCTGATTGGTGAGGTCCGACAGGATGACGCAGATTGAGCACGTGCCTCAGGCTAGCAGTTCCTGCGCAATTTGCACCCGTTGCCGTATCTGCCCCAGCAGTTCCGCTACGTCCTGCAAATCTCTGGGAGTGGGCTCAACGTGGTCGTTAAACTTGAACCAACGCTGCTTGATGAAGAGCCGTGCCCGCAGATGCGTCAGCGTGTCCGATAGCCGCTGCTCCGCCATTTGGAAGAACTCGTCATAGCCATCCCAGCCCCTCTCGTCGAAGGTGAGGGCGAACGCCTGCCAGTTCGCTACTTCTGGAATGTCATCAATCGTAAGTTCGTTGTTCTTCAGCGTTCTGCGGGCACCAAAGGTCGGCTCAACGGGCGCGGGTGGAAGCGCGTCCCGCCTTACCGCAACCGGGCAATCAGCATAGAAAACAGGAAGCTGCCCGTTTTCCGCGTGGCCCAGCACCCATGTCAACCAGCCCGCATAGGCTGCGTCCAAGCCCCTGCCAGCCCATGCGAGGTCAGTGAAGCGATCAACAAACTTCGCAGCAAGCTGCCGCGCACTATCCGAACCAGCATCAGTCCACCCAAAGAAGGCGGGCCCTTGCCCGCTGGAATAGGTCGCAGCGAGATGATGCTGCTCTTGTGCTCCCCAATTCTCTGCCTTCGGCTCCCACCCATTATCCCGCACGTGTCCGTCAGGGACAATCAGGCATCGCCAGTGGCACCCCGAAGGAGCCATGCCGGGGACGATGCGAAGCCGCTGGTATCCAGCTTTGTGTAACTCGTGCACCATGTTGAGGACGCGCGTTGCTCTGCGCACAAGAGCATCCTCGTGCGGTGCAAGTGAGATAGGGAGAGGCTCGAACGCCTGCGGTGCCCCAATCAGTGTGTCGGTTGCTTCAACTCCATCGGCTCGCATCTTGCCCCTCCAGCGCCCGCGTTCCACAGTTCACTTCAAAGCCCTCGAAAGGGCAAGGGGGAGTAGTCAGTAACCACACCCGTCTATCTTCTGGGCAAGATCGCCCGTCATGGTAGTGCGGTCGAACGCCTCCGGGCTGAACTGCGGAACGACGCCTATGACGCGACAGAAGGACCACTGCACGGGATTGAATTCGACGCGGCCAATTATGTCTGGAGCTTCCTAGTAGGTTTGCACAGAGATTATGACTCTTTGGCTGAGGCGGGAAGCGGGGCTGGTTTGGGATAGACACGACCGAGTTTCTCGCGGGCTTTTTGGGTTGTAAACATCCAGTTGACGCGCGCTCCGG
>JALYNE010000301.1 GCA_030773375.1 Pseudomonadota bacterium | reverse complement strand
GGCTTGGTCGGGCTCATCGTCGGCGGGGCCGCGGTGGCGGCGCTCCACATCTTCAAACACAAAAAAGAAGCGCACGGCTGATCCCATAGAGTCGCGGGGCCGAGGGTTCTTCAGAACGATTCCCGAGCTGCCGACCGGGTTTCGCGCTACAACCGGCTTAAGCCCACGTGCGGCGGCGACGTTGCTGTGCATTGTAAATCAAGGACCTGGGGCCTACATGAATTTTGCTATCGTCGCCTGCGACGGAATTTGATGGCTCTTGGAGCCCCCGCCTTCCCTTTCACGCTTCCTGGCTCCGCTGCGCCGCTTGCGCGCGGACTTTTTCTCCCGTGAAAGGACACCGATGACTATCGGAACCGTCAAATTCTTCAATTACGACCGGGGCTACGGCTTCATCTCCAACGACGCTGGCGGAGCGGACGCGTTTGTTCACGTGACGGCGGTCGAAGCCGCCGGTTTGCCTGGGCTCAATAAGGACCAGCGGGTCAGCTACGAGCTCGAGACGGATGCGCGCGGCAAGAGCTCCGCCGTCAACCTCAAGGCGGCCTGAGCTCGATGGCGAAGGAAGAGCTCCTCACCATCGAAGGTGAGATCGACGAAATCTATCCCGACGGGCGCTTCGGGGTGATGCTCGACAACGAGCACCGGATCATTGCCTACACGGCCGGCAAGATGCGGCGATTCCGAATCCGCTCTGTGGTCGGCGACCGAGTTCATGTCGAGATGACTCCGTACGACCTGTCGAAGGGCCGCATCATCTTTCGCGAGCGCACGCCGGGCCAAGGCCCGGGCGCGCGGCGCGGATTGAGGCGCTGAGGCCGCAACAACAAGCGGGCGCAATGCCGCCCGAAGGATGATATGAAACTGAAAACGATCGGGGCCGGCAGGCCCAAGCTTACGCTGGCTTTCGGCAGCGAGCATGGAAGCGCGCAGCCTCGTCCGCCGCGCCCGCTCAACCGTTCCGGCGACGAACTGCGCCGGATCGTCGCCGAACGTATCGGCTAGCAAGAGGGCGGCACGATGTGGCCGCCCTTTTTCATTTCCGCAGAACCTGGAGACCAGTCATGTCGAGAACGCCCGTCCGCCCCTTCCTCATCGCAAAAGACGAACAAGGCCGCATCCGGCTTACCATCCGCGAAACGCGCTACAATTCACAAAATTACCCGATCGTCACGGCCACGATGCAGGACGAAATATTCAAGACAGCGACCGCCGCGCGTGCGTTCGCGAAGGAGCATTTCGGCGCCGAAGCCGGACAGTTCGCGGCCAAGTGAGCGCTTTCGTTTCGGGATCCGGCCGAATCAAGGAGCAAGCTTGATTGGCAGCCTCGACACGCTGCAAAAGCAGTCTTGAACCGAGCGGTCTCAGGCGGGACTTCTCGGACTAAGCACGGCTACTCGATCAAGCGAAAAGAACGGGAAGCAAGCATGAAGGCGACCATCTACCACAATCCTGGATGCGGCACGTCACGCAAGACGCTCGAAATCCTCGAGCAGGAGGGCGCGGATGTTGCCGTGGTCGATTACCTCCAGCACCCACCCACCAAGGACGAGCTGAAGCGCCTTTACGAGCGCGCGGGCATGCAGCCGAGCGAGGGCCTGCGGGCGAAGGAGCAACTCGCCAAAGATCTCGATCTTGTGAGTGGCCGTGTCAGCGAAGACACGATCCTTGAAGCGATGGTGCAAAACCCGATCCTGATCGAACGCCCACTGGTGGAGACCGAGAAGGGCGTGCGCCTCTGCCGGCCACAGGAGGTGGTTCGGCAGATCCTTTAGCCCAGCCCCTCGGCGGCGGCGAGGAATGGATGCTTGCGTTTATGCTGCGACGCACAATAAGCCGTGTCCATGCAGCAACAAAGCGCCAGGACGATAGCCGTTTACAGCCTGAAGGGCGGCGTCGGTAAGACGACGATCGCGGTAAACCTCGCCTGGTCGGCCGCTTCGCTGTCGAGCCGCAAGACTCTGCTATGGGACCTCGACGGGCAAGCGGCGTCGACCTTCCTGCTTGGCGCCGAGCGCAAGAATTCCGAGGAGGCCCAGTCGGTCTTCGCCCGCGACGTGGCTCCCTCGAAGCTGATCGCGCCGACCTCGACCAAGGCGCTCGACATTCTCCCAGCCGACGCTTCCCTTCGGGGCTTGGACCGCTTCTTTTTCACGCTCGGAAAGAAGAAACGGCTGGAAAAGCTGCTGGAGCGAATCGGGCGGGATTACGAACGCATGGTGCTCGACTGCCCTCCCGGCCTGGCCGAAACGAGCGAGCAGGTCCTGAGCGCTGCCGACCTCATCATCGTTCCCGTCATCCCTTCGCCGCTTTCCCAGCGCGCACTTGAAGAGGTGGTAGGCTATCTCGACGGCCAGGGGATCCGGCGCGGCGCCCTCCTCCCGGTCTACAACATGGTCGATCGGCGCCGCGCCATGCACGTCGCCGCGCTCGAGGCGAACCCCAGCTGGCCGGTCATCCCAATGGCCAGCGTGATCGAAGCCATGTCCGCACGCCACCAGGCGATTGGAAGCTATGCGCCCCGCTCTCCCGCGGCGGCAGCCCTCGCTTCACTTTGGGCCGCGATCGAGCGACGCCTCTCCCGTCCGTCCAATTCCGGTTGACGGCCATGCAAAAGCCGATTTGATCGTGACGATCATGGCCGTTATCGACCCGGATTTGTTGCTTCGCGCTTATTCGATCGGCGTCTTCCCGATGTCGGACAGCCGCGACGCAGACGAGGTCTTCTGGGTCGAGCCGCGCCGGCGCGCGATCCTCCCCATCGACGGGTTCCGGATGTCGCGATCGCTCCGGAAGACGATCCGCTCGGGCACGTTCCGAGTCAGCGCCGATGAGGCGTTCGGGCAGGTGGTCCGCTGCTGTGCCGCGCGCGAGGAGACTTGGATCAACTCGCAAATCGAGCAAAGTTTCGAGGAGCTCCACCGGCTCGGCCACGCCCATTCCATCGAGTGCTGGCAGGAAGAGCGGTTGGTCGGAGGTCTGTACGGGGTTAAGCTCGGCGGGGCGTTCTTCGGCGAGAGCATGTTCTCAACTGAGCGGGACGCCTCGAAGGTGGCCCTTGCCTGGCTCGTCGCTCGTCTCAAGGTGGGCGGATTCCGACTGCTGGACTGCCAGTTCATGACCGAGCATCTGAGGAGCCTTGGCGCGATCGAAATCACGCAAAAGCATTATGTCTCGTTGCTTGCGGCGGCGCTCTCCGCCTCTCCGGCAGCAGGTGCGGGCGCAGCCGGACCGGTAGCCCCGCCTGGCGTGGAGTTCAAAGCCTTGGACCGGCTGCTGGCTGGCGATCCTTCCCGCACGGTAGATTCGGCGGCCTCCGGGTGCGTCATTGCGCAGCTTTTGGGCCACACGTCGTAGACCGGATGTTCGACCACGTTGAGCGACGGCGTCTCCTTGTAGAGCCAGCCTGAGAAGACCCGCTGGAATTTCCCTTGCAGGTTCCGCACGTCCACCTGCACGAACGCCCCGGTGAGCTTTTGAACTTCCCAGGGGGCCGCCGTTTCGCAGGCGCGCAGCCGGACAATGACGTCACCCGCTCGGATCGCCTGACCCGGTCGCATCGTCAGATCGCGTGAAATCCCATTTCGCTTGTTGAGCAGTCCGATGACTGCCACCCGTTGGGCCATGGGTGTCGTGCCGGCGGCGACCGAGGTCACCGTTTGCGGGATGTCGACCGTCTCCGGCTCGGCTTCAGTCTGCTTCTGTTTGGCGTTGCGCTCGGGCACGTCGCGGCCGCACCCCGCGCCGGCAAGTGCGACGGCGAAGGCCAAGAGAGTCAATGCTGCGCGGCCGTGCCTCGGCCGGTGAGAGCGACGCATCGGCTATTCGGGCGTCCAGGCTTCGTAGTCGCCGCTGGCGGCCGCGCGCTGCCCCCCCATTTCGAGAGCACCGGAGGGCCGATAAGCCTTTTCGGTGCCGGTGAGGTTCGGACTGGGCTTTTTCAGGAACTTGGGCGCCGGAGGCAAGGCTTCGTCCGGATGCCCGTCGATCATGCGGTGCATCCAGGCATACCAATCGGGTGGGATGCGGCTCGCGTCGTTCGGGCCGTTGTAGATCACCCAGCGGCGATCGCCCTTCTTCGATTCGTAGTAGACGTTGCCGTAAGCATCGCTGCCCACGCGGCGGCCGTGGCGCCAGGTGAAGAGCGAAGTCCCAACGGTCGCACCGTTCCACCAGGTGAAGATCTTGCCGAAAAAACCCATGCCATCGGCCTAGCCGCGATCACAGGGGCCGCGCAAGCCTTCCGGAGCCTCATCGCTGGGCAATGGCTTCAGCTTGAGCCTACGTCCGCCAGCAGTGGAATGAGCGGGGGCGATCCTCCCGGTTGTGACCGGGTTTGGGTCGTCGTGGGCGGCCTTGCGATCAATGCCGGATCAAAGCGCTTCCACTTCCACCGCCAGCGGTCCTTTGCGGCCGTTGGCGATGCGGGCGCGCAGCGGCTGATCGGGAACGAGATCGCTGAGCCG
>JALYNE010000300.1 GCA_030773375.1 Pseudomonadota bacterium | reverse complement strand
AAGCTGACCGACCGCTACAGCGCTGTGGAGGGCGCGCGGCCGGTCAGCTTCGCTACCGCCGAGCTACACCACCACCTGGGACACGACCCGCCTGACGTTTCCCTGGTTTTCCCACCCCGGCTTCTCAACCGTTGCGCCATACCTCTCTTCCGACCTTCCTGCGTCCCTGACACCTCTGGCCGCGGTTAAGCCGCCGCAGCCGGAGGTCTGTAGGAACCGCCGTGCGCCATCAGCGCCCACACGATTCTCGCCATCTTGTTCGCCAGAGCAACGGTGATCAGCATGCGCGGTTTTCGCGCCAGCATGCTGGCCAGCCAGGCGCTGGCTCGAGACGGATCACGGGCGGCGACCTTGGTCACCGAGCTCGCGCCCAGGATCAGCAGTCGTCGCAAGCTGCGCTCTCCCATCTTGGTTGTACGCCCCAGCCGTTCCTTTCCGCCGCTGGAATGTTGTCTGGGCGTGAGCCCCAGCCAGGCTGCGAAGTCCCTGCACGAGGCACGCCGACGTGTCGTGCCTGATTGCCTCGGACTGGTGCTCTTTTTTGTCATGCGCGATGGTGTGTTAGCCGTCTGCGCCAAATGGCCACACCGCATAGCTGCCCTCAGTCGCTGATCTCACAAGCGGTTCCGGGTTCCTGTTCACTGGTCCGGCGCCTTTCGTTCCGGCCCTCTCAGACATGCCGAGCCGCCCCGGGCCTCGCTACGTGCTTGACGCGGCTTGGTTTTCCTCGCCAACCTTCTCGTGCATGAGAGGGAAGCGAATCGCAATCGTCCAGTCGAGTTATCTGCCTTGGAAAGGGTATTTCGACCTCATCGCATCCGTGGACGAGTTCGTTCTGTTCGAGGACTTTCAATACACCCGGCGATCATGGCGAAATCGAAATATCATCAAGACGCCACAAGGGACGCAATGGCTTACTATTCCTGTGGTTGCGTCACCCCAGCGAACCACCAGGATCAGCGATGTATTGATTGCTTCACCGCAGTGGGCTGAGCGGCACCTCAAGACGTTGCGGATGGCCTATTCTCGGGCACCTTTCTTCTCGGAGATCATAAAGATCCTCGAAGAGGAGTTCGGCCGTAAAAGCAGTAATCTGTCGGATATCAACATCTCTTTGATTCGTCGGTTTTGCCTTTATCTCGGTATCGAGACGGTTCTTAGTACGCATCGCCATTATAAAGCATCGGATCATCGCCAATTACGCCTGCGCGATATCTGCCTTCAAGCCGGCGCCTCGGTCTACGTGTCGGGCCCGGCGGCCAAGACTTACCTCGACGAGTCGATCATGGGTGCTGCCGGCATCGAGGTTGAGTGGTTCGACTACTCGGGATACCGCGAATACCCCCAGCTTTGGGGTCCGTTCGTCCACGAGGTCTCAATTGTGGATCTGCTGTTCAACCAAGGACCCAATGCGCCTGCCTACATGAACGTCGTTGGGCAGCCGAGGGCCCATGTGCAACAGGAGCCGGCGCGAGAACCGTCGGAAGAGCTGATTTGCATGGCTGAGCTGCCATCCTGACATGAAGCTCTCGGTAGTCACCACCCTGTATCGCTCGGACCAAACCGTCCAAGAGTTTCACCGACGCGTCGCGCTGGCGGCTTCGGAGATAGCGGCCGCGGTAGAGTTCGTTTACGTCAACGACGGCTCTCCGGACCGGTCGATGGAGCGCGTCCTCCATCTCAGAAGCGAGGACCCCAGGATCGTAGTCGTTGATCTTGCGAGGAATTTCGGCCACCATCCCGCGCTGATGACAGGCCTCGCGGTGGCTTCAGGTGACTTCGTCTTCCTGATCGACAGTGACCTCGAGGAGCCTCCGGAGCTTCTCCTTGAGTTCTGGCAAGCGTCGCGGGCCAATCCGGGTGCGGATGCTGTTTACGGAGTTCAGATGCGGCGCAAGGGCGGTCTGTGGGAGCGAGCGGCGGGCGCGATCTGGTACACGCTCTTTTGTCGGCTGACGCGCGTGGCCTATCCCCCCGACAGCCTGACGGCCCGCCTCATGACCCGCCGGTTCGTCGATGCGGCGCTGCTCCACAAGGAGCGCGATCTCGACCTGATGGGCATCTTTGCGCTCGTCGGATACGAGCAGATCGCGTTGCCGACCACAAAGGGCAGCAAAGGCGAGTCAGCGTACACGCTCGGCAAGCGGCTCAGGATCGCGGTGACGGGGCTCACCGCCTTCACCACCGCGCCGCTCGCGCTGATCCCAGCCGCGGGCTGCTTGATGATCCTTCTGTCGCTCGCCGGTGGTGTTATCTGGCTGCTTTCGAGCTGGGTGAGCCGTGGTGGCTTCAGTCCGGCCAGTTTTGCAGTCTGGTCGATCTGGTTCGTAGGTGGGTTGCTGCTCAGCGCGGTTGGGGTTCTCGCCCTTTATGCCAGGGCAATCCTGCAGGAGACGAAAGCCCGTCCCCGCGCCATCATCCGGCGCATCTACGGGTCGGAGCAATCGTGATGCTGGACCTGAGCCGGGAGTACTTGCCATACTACGCGCAGCGCGCCGGCGAGAAAGACCGGGCGCGCCAGGTCGGGTGGCGTGACCAATCTGCTCAGCGTGCGCGGTTCCAGCAGTTCGTGCGCGCTATACGTCACGAACCCGAAGCCGGCTTCGCCGTTGCCGATGTCGGCTGCGGGCTAGGCGACTTGCTGCCCTTCCTTCGCGCGGAGGGCTTCGCTCGCATGGCCTACACGGGCTACGATATCATCCCTGACATGATCGAAGCAGCGACCGCATATCACAACGATCCCGATGCTTCCTTTCGCCTGATCGAAGATGTGCGACAAATCGAACAAACCGATTACTGCTTCGCCTCCGGGATCTTCAATGCGAAAAACGGCCATGCCCAGGAGGCCTGGTGGGACCACATTCGCACATGCATCGCGGAGATGGCCGCGAAAAGCACCTGCGCGGTCGCCTTCAACATGCTGTCCGCCTATTCCGACGAGGAGAAGCAGGAAACATCTCTCCACTATGCCGATCCCTGCCACCTGTTCAGCTGGTGCAAGCGAGAGATCACGCCTGATGTCGCGTTGTTCCATGACTATGGGCATTGGGATTTTACGATCGTCCTGAGGATAGATCATTGGGAACGGCAGAACGGCGCGGCATGATGAGCGGCACGCATCTGGGGCAGCTCCTGCTCGCGACGTCGGTCCTCGCCGGCGCCGCCGGGCACACTGTTCTGAAGCAGATCGTGGGATCCCTTCCGGGAGCCTCTTCATTGCTCGTCGCCAGCTACATCCTTCGTGTTGATGTCCTCCCGAGGCTACTGCTCGCCTTGCTTTTGCTTGCGCTATCTTTCGGCGCCTGGCTGGGTGCGCTGCGACATCTCGAGCTTTCTTACTCCTATGCGATGGCGTCCGCATCAATCGTCGTCGTAGCGCTGCTTGCGGCAGCATTCCTCGGCGAGACCATCGCCCCCAAGGCTTGGCTCGGGCTTGTCCTCATAATAGTCGGCTGCGTGCTCATCACTCCCGCGGACTCGGGCACAACAAGCTGATGTGCGCCCGTCACCCCAGAAGCGACGAACCGACTGGCTTCCGCGGCCGCGAGCAGATGTTGATCCACAGTTCACGCGCGTCGGCAAAGGCAACGCGAAATCGGCTCGCCTTCTTGGCTCAGCGCGAAAGTAAAGCTTGAAGATGCGCCAGCGGTTTAGTGACCCAGAACGCTTCCTCGCTGACGGGGCGCTCCCCGAGGTGAACTCAGGAGTTGCCTCGATTCCGCTTGGGAGGCCGGACATCCGCGCGGAGGAGCTTGCCGCCATAGCGGAGGCACTGCGTGCGGCCGGAGGAGGCTCGGCCAAGAAGTTCATCCGCCTCTGCGAGACGGAGTTGAGCGCCATGCATGCGCCCGCACGGGCGCTCGTGACGCAATCCTGCACTGCTGCGCTCGAGCTCGCCATGCTAATGCTGGACCTCGCGCCTGGCGATGAAGTGATCATGCCATCGTTCAGCTTCGCCTCCACCGCGAACGCGGTCGCGCTTCGGGGAGCGGTGCCGGTTTTCGTGGATGTTCGTCCCGATACGCTGAACATCGACGAGCGGCTTGTTGATGGTGCGATTACGGAGCGCACCCGCGCCATTCTCCCGGTGCACTATGCAGGCGTCGCGTGCGACATGGACGTGCTGCTCGAGGTTGCGGGCCGACATGGGCTGGCGGTCGTTGAGGATGCTGCGCAAGCGTTCGGCGCTACCTACCGGGGAAAACCGCTGGGCTCGCTGGGAACGCTTGGTGCGATCAGTTTCCACGAAACCAAGAACGTCGTCTCGGGCGAAGGTGGTTGCCTCCTGATCCGCGACCCCGGCCTGCTAGACCGGGCGCTGATCGGGCGCGAGAAAGGCACGGACAAAGCTGCGTTCCAGGAAGGGCGCGTTGCTCAGTATAGCTGGGCGGATCTCGGTTCCGCCTACGCTATGCATGAGGTGCTGGCTGCTTTCCTCCATGCGCAGCTCCAGAAGGCGGAGCGGATCAC
>JALYNE010000299.1 GCA_030773375.1 Pseudomonadota bacterium | reverse complement strand
GGGCGACATTGCGGCGATGGTCGCGCCGGACAACCGCCCGCTCATCGTCGCAGCTGAGGATGAACCCGGCTTTACGGCAGCCCTTGATCATCTGGCCGCCCGTTCCGACCTTCGGACCAGCATCGGTCGGGCGAACGGCGAACGCGCTGCCGCTGAATATGACGAGAGAAGGATGATCGCCTCTTATGCGCGCCTCTACGGTGAAGCCATAAGCCGACCTCGAGCGTTCATGTCGGCCGTGCGATGACTTTTTGCGCATCAGGCGCGACAAGCCTATAGGCACCGGCACTTTTGTTGGAGGGATGATGTTCAAGGGTATTCGCCCGATCCGCTATGCGGGCCGTGAAGTGCTTCCACTGGTGGAGGGTGGAAAGGGCGTTTCCGCCACCAATCATGCAAGTTCGGGCGCTTGGGCCGCTGCCGGCGGCATCGGCACCGTCTCGGCGGTAAACGCGGACAGTTACGATCCCGAAGGCAAGATCGTTCCGCAAGTCTATCGCGCGCTTACGCGCCGCGACCGCCACGAGGAACTGATCGAATACGCCATCGCGGGAGCCACCGAGCAGGTCCGCCGCGCCTACGAGATGGCGGACGGCAAGGGCGCGATCAACATCAACGTATTGTGGGAAATGGGCGGTGCTCAGCGTATCCTGCACGGCGTTTTGGAGCGCACCCGTGGCATGGTTGCGGGCGTCACCTGCGGGGCCGGCATGCCCTACAAATTATCGGAAATCGCGGCGTCTTACGGCGTCAACTATCTTCCCATCATCAGCTCGGCGCGCGCGTTCAGCGCCTTGTGGAAGAGGGCCTATTCCAAGGCCGCCGAATGGCTTGGGGCGGTGGTCTATGAGGACCCTTGGCTCGCCGGCGGCCATAACGGCTTGTCGAACGCCGAAGATCCTCTCGTCCCACAGGACCCCTATCCGCGCGTGAAGGCGCTCCGCGACACGATGCGTCAGGGCGGCATCTCGGACGATGTTCCGATCGTCATGGCGGGCGGCGTCTGGAACCTGAAGGAATGGGAGCATTGGATCGACAATCCCGAGCTCGGGCAGATCCTCTTCCAGTTCGGCACGCGACCCTTGCTGACCCAGGAAAGCCCGATCCCCGACGAATGGAAGCAGCGGCTGATGACGCTGGAGGAAGGCGACGTCCTTCTCCACAGGTTTTCGCCGACCGGCTTTTACAGCTCGGCGGTTCGCACCCCGTTCCTTCGCAACTTGGAGGCGCGATCCCACCGTCAGATCGCCTTCACCAAGGAGCCGATCGGCGATCATAGCTTCGAGCTCGACGTCGGCGTGAACGGCAAGAAAAACTATTGGGTGACTCGCGGCGATCTGCTCCACGCCCGCGAATGGTATGGTCAGGGTTTCACCGAGGCGCTGAAGACACCCGACGAGACCCTGGTGTTCGTGACGCCCGAGGAAAAGAAGATCATCCGGAAGGATCAGGCCGATTGCATGGGTTGCCTCAGCCAGTGCGCTTTCTCCTCATGGGCCGATAACGAGAAGAACACGACCGGCAGGCTCGCCGATCCGCGCAGCTTCTGCATCCAGAAGACACTGCAGGATATCGCCCATGGCGGGCCGGTCGATCAGAACCTGATGTTCGCCGGGCATTCGGCATTCCGGTTCAAGAAAGATCCCTTCTACTCGAACGGCTTCGTGCCGACGGTGAAGCAGCTCGTCGATCGACTCCAGACGGGCGACTGATCCGGGCTCGCCCGTGCCAAATCGGCGCGGCCGGTACGAGGCGGGTTGAAGCGGCTGCTGTTCGAGGCCTAAGGGCGAGGCGCAGCGGCTGAACGAGGAGTGCGAGATGCGGCGCGCGATCGCTTTTTTCATGGTCATGGTCCTGACGGCGCTTGCGCCGGCGGCAATGGCGCAAAAGGAACGCAAGACCCCTTATTGGGCGTCGATCTCGGCTGGCGAGGCGCTGATGCGCACGGGGCCTGCCAAGACCTACCCGGCCGTCTGGCTCTATCGCCGCGCGGACTTGCCGATCAGAGTGCTCGAAGTCTATCCGAGCTGGCGCAAGGTCCAAGATCCTGACGGGGAAGTGGGCTGGATGCTCGTCAACCTCCTCAGCGACACACGCACCGCTCGTGTCACCGGTGCCGAGCCGCGCCCCATGCGAGACGCGCCGAACAGCAACGGGAGAGTTCGCTACCTCGCCCAGCCGGGTGTGGTGGGCCGCCTCACGACCTGCTCGAACAATTGGTGCGAACTGGACGTCGGCGGTCGGCGCGGCTTCATCAGCGCCGACCACCTCTGGGGCGTCGACCCCGGTGAGAGCTTCTGAACGCTGGACGGAGCTCGTCGCCGCCTTATCGCGAGCGGCCGAACCGTCGATAATCCCTGAACCAGGGACCTCCAGGCGCTTGGAGCCTTTCGCGATGCAACAGCCATGTTTCTGTGCCCGGGAAAAGGCATCTCAGGGTTGAGATTCGATGCAGGGCTTGCCAACGCGGCGCATGGCTGAACCGGATCCCCCGCTCTCGCTCCTCGACAATGCCGCTTTGTTCCTCGATTTCGACGGAACGCTCGTCGAGCTCGCTGAAGCACCGGACGCGATCAGGGTCTCGCCCGGGCTTGCGCCGCTTCTAAAGCGCCTCCTCAACCGGCTGGAAGGCCGTCTCGCGCTTGTGACCGGCCGGTCGATCGGCGGCCTTGAACGGCACTTGTCATGCTCCGGGATCGCGGTGTCCGGATCCCATGGCCTCGAACTCCGGCTGGCGGACGGACGTGCTCTGCCGGTGCCGGTGCGGCACGATCTCGGTCCCGCGCGCGAGCGGTTGGGGCGCCTTGCTCAAGAGGTGCCTGGCCTCCTCGTTGAGGACAAGCCGTTCGGGGTTGCGCTGCATTACCGCCGTGCGCCCGAGCAGGGCGAGCGCGTGGCGGATATGATGACGGCGCTTGCGGGACAAAGCGGCCTTGAAGTCCAGAAAGGAAAGATGGTGATCGAGCTTCGTCCGCCTGGAGCGGACAAAGGCGATGCCGTTCGCGCCTTCATGATGGAACCCGACTTTGCCGGCGCGCGTCCCTTGTTCATTGGAGATGATATGACCGATGAACATGCTTTTGCCGCCGCCGCCGATCTTGGAGGGGCCGGTATCCTGGTGGGACCGCCGCGCCCGACGGCTGCCAAATGGCGGCTCAACAACGTGGCTGCCGTCACCGACTGGCTAAGTCGAGCGACCGAGGAGCGCGATGCCTAACCTGTCACTTTGGCCGATCGGCAACTGCCAGGTCAGCGCCCTCGTCGACGAGAAAGCGGGCTTCGTCTGGGGCTGTGCGCCGCGCGTCGACGGGGACCCGCTCTTCTGCTCGTTGCTGGGCGAAGAGGATGAAGGGGAGGCGCCGCGCGGCGAATGGCGGCTCTCGATCGAGAACCAGGTCTCCGTAGACCAGCATTATCTCCACAATACGCCAATCCTCGTGACCCGGCTGACCGATGCCGACGGCAGCATTGCCGAAGTGCTCGACTTCTGTCCGCGGTTTGAGCGCTCCGGGCGCATGTACCGGCCGGTCGCGTTCGTTCGGATCGTCCGGCCGATCGCTGGTGCGCCGAGATTGAAGATCTCGCTCAATCCCGCCGTAAGCTGGGGCTCGCAGGCTGCCGAGCGGACCAGCGGCAGCAACCACATCCGCTTTCTTTTGGCGCCGCAGCCGCTCCGCCTTACCACCGATGCCCCCGTCGGGCACATCATGGAAGAGCGCTACTTCAGGGTCGAGAAGCCGCTCCACTTCTTCCTCGGGCCGGACGAGCCGTTCAGCGGCAATGTCGATCACACGCTGGCTTCCATGCTGCAGCAGACTTCGGACCATTGGCGCGAATGGGTCCGCGGCCTCGCAATCCCCCTCGAATGGCAGCATGTCGTCATACGCGCGGCGATCACGCTGAAGCTCTGCCAGCATGAGGAGACGGGCGCGATCGTCGCGGCGCTCACCACGTCAATCCCGGAGGCGCCGGACAGCGGCCGCAACTGGGATTATCGTTATTGCTGGATCCGGGACGCTTATTACACCGTCCAAGCATTGAACGGCCTTGGTGCGCTCGACGTGCTCGAGAACTACCTGAGCTACCTGCGCAACCTCGTCGACGAGTGCAAAGGCGGCTACCTGCAGCCGCTTTATGCCGTCTCCGGGGAGCCGAAGCTGGAGGAGTGGGTGGCGGACGGCCTCGCGGGTTATCGCGGCATGGGGCCGGTGCGCGTCGGCAACGCTGCCTACACGCAGCTCCAGCACGACGCTTACGGGCAGATCATCCTTTCGAACGCGCAGGCCTTTTTCGATGAGCGGCTCTACCGCCAGGCCACGACCGACGACTTCGCCGCGCTCGAGAAAGTCGGCGAGCGCGCCTGGGCGATGCACGACCAGCCGGACGCGGGGCTTTGGGAATTCCGCACCCGCACTTCGGTCCACACTTACAGCTCGGTGATGTGCTGGGCAGGCTGCGACCGCCTCGCCAACGCAGCCGATG
>JALYNE010000298.1 GCA_030773375.1 Pseudomonadota bacterium | reverse complement strand
CCGGTTTTCGGCATGTCCCGAAAGGAGCTCGATGGCTGCTTTTGGCGCATAGTGGACGGTCCTCGCGCACTGCCAATTCTGCCCTGATCAGCGTCCAAGCCAGATATGTGTTGCGGAGCACGAAAATTGGACTTCAGGTGAAGCTCTGGGCCGGCATGAGGCGGCATTCTTCTTCGGGCCGCGTTCCTACTTCAATTTCCCCTCGCGGGTGTGCTAAGGCCTTGTCGACGCACGCTTAATGGGAGCGCCTCCTTGTTCAGAAATTTCCGGCCGTCCGATCGAAGCCGCTTGCTTTCTTCCATCGCCTTTGGCTTTGTTGCCGCCGCCAGCGGCGCGATGGCGCAGAACGTGCCCATCCTTCAGCCCGGGGCGCCCGGTCAGGCACCAAGGCAGCTCAGCCCACAGGAGGCGGTACGGGTCGCCGAGACGCGCTTCTCGCCCGACGACGTGCGCTTCATGCAAGCCATGATCCATCATCATCATCAGGCCGTCCAGATGGCTGCCCTCGTTAAGGAGCGGACGAGCCGGCAGGAGCTACTCGACGTTGCGGGGCGGATCACGGCCTCCCAGGCCGACGAAATCAAGTTCATGCAGAATTGGCTGCGCGAGAGAGGCCAGGCTGCGCCGGATCCGGGCGCAACGCATGGTGCGCACGGGCATGCGGCCATGGCCGGGATGGAGGGCATGGCCACAGCCGAACAAATGGCTGCGCTCGCCGCAGCCAAAGGGCCTCAGTTCGAACGGCTCTTCCTCGAGCGGATGATCGCCCATCATGAAGGCGCGCTCACAATGACGAAAAAGCTGCTGGAGCAGCCCGGCTCGGCTTACGATCCGGTCCTGGAGAACTTCACCAGTGAGGTAAACACCGAGCAAAAAGCCGAGATCAATCGGATGAGCGGCCTGCTGGTGCAGCTTTTGCCGGACCCGCGATCGAAGCTTAAGCCCGGCTTCCGGGATGCCGGCCAAGCGGCCAGCAACCTGGCTCTCCTTGCAAGCCTGCCGAAGCCGACCGGCTTCTTCGACCCCAGGAACCCGGCCGGGTTGCCGCCGGCGAAGCCGCCAAAAGTAGAGAAGGCCGCCGCCGCAGCAACTGCCGACGCGAAGAGCGATCCCGACTTCGGCAAGCGGTCTCCCCTGCTCAGCTTCGCGAACACGGATATGGCTTTTTCCGGGAACCTGCTCGCAGTCGGCAACTATCACGGTTTCAATCTCTACCGCCTCAGCAAGGGTGCGCCCGTTCTGCTGAGCTCGGTCGTCTGCCCTGGCGGACAGGGCGACGTTTCGATCGTCGGCGACATCCTCATCATGTCGGTCGAGCAGACCCGCGGCCGGGTCGACTGCGGCCTCCAGGGTGTCAGCGAGGACGTGAGTCCGGATCGCTTCCGCGGCCTGCGCATCTTCAACATCGCCGATCCCAAGCGGCCGGTTCAGGTGGGGCAGGTCCAAACCTGCCGTGGCTCGCACACGCATTCGGTCGTGTCCGATCCCGCGGCCCGAGATGCGATCATCGTCTATGCGTCAGGCACTTCGACGATCCGCAAGGATGACGAGCTCAAAGGCTGCGTCGGAGACGTTCCCGGGGACGAGCGCACTGCCCTTTTCCGGATCGACGTTGTCGAGATCCCGCTCGCCGATCCCTCGCGCGCGCGCATCATCGACAGCCCTGCCGTCTTTGCCGACCCGCAATCGGGCCGCTTGGCGGGCCTGTGGCAAGGCGGCGACCATGGCAAAGACACTCAAGAGACGCGGCGGACCGACCAGTGCCACGACATCACCGTCTTTCCTTCGAAAAAGCTCGCCGCCGGCGCCTGTTCGGGCAACGGCATCATCTTCGACATCAGCGATCCGCGCAAGCCGCAGCGGATGGACGCGGTCGCCGACAAGTCCTTCGCCTATTGGCATTCGGCCACCTTCAACAATGACGGGACGAAGGTGCTGTTCACCGACGAATGGGGCGGCGGCTCGCGGCCGCGCTGCCGCGCGCAGGACCGGCGCAACTGGGGCGCCAATGCCGTTTACGACATCGTCGGCGGCAAGCTCCAGTTCCGCAACTATTACAAGCTGCCTGCCGTGCAGACGGAGCAGGAAAATTGCGTCGCGCATAACGGCTCCGTCGTTCCGGTCCCGGGCCGCGATATCTTCGTGCAGGCCTGGTATCAGGGCGGGCTTTCGGTGATCGATTTCACCGACTCCGACAAACCGATCGAGATCGCCTATTTCGACCGCGGTCCCATCGACGCAAAGCACGAGGTGCTCGGCGGTTATTGGTCCACCTACTGGTACAACGGCCGGATCTACGGCACCGAGATTGCTCGCGGCCTCGATGTCCTGGAACTGAAGCCGAGCGAGCATCTAACAGAGAATGAGCTGGCGGCAGCCGCTCTTGCCGATCAGGGCGCCATGTTCAATCCGCAGCAGCAGTTCCCGGTGACCTGGCCGGCCCATCCCGTCGTGGCGCTTGCCTATGTCGACCAGCTCGCCCGGGCGCAGGCGCTTTCCCCAGCGACCCTTGCCGATGTAACAGCCACGCTGGCTCAGGCCAAAACGCGCCTTGATGCTAAAAGGCGCGACCGCGCTCTTGCGGCAAGGGTGGAGGCGCTTGCGGCAAATCTCCCAGCTAGCGGCAGCGACGCTACCGTCGGGCGCGCAGCCGCCCTTCGCGAAACGCTAACCGGAATAGCAGCGAAGCTCAGGTAAGCGCCGGTCGAAAAGCGGGCATTCACATGCCCCGGTAACGTGACGCGGACTCCGGCTAGACTCGTTCCCGGTTTGATTGAACCGGGAACGAGTCCAGTTCCTGTGTTTGCCGTGCTTTCCGAGCCGTCAGGTGATTCCACCTGACTTGAAAGCACTCTAGGAACAGCATGTAGGCGTTCATCGACAACATCATTGCCAACGCCCCGAGGCCATTTGGATCCCGCCACAGCCTTGACCTGAAGTAGGCGTCGAAATGCCGTAGCACTTGGAGCATCGGCCCATCCTCGGCCCATAGAGCACGGGTGATCGCGTCCGTGGTGTCGAAGTATTCGTCCATCGACTTGTCGATCTCGATGATGATCGTTTCCAATCCCTCGCTGAAGGTGCAAGATCCAGTTGAGGCTGCTGTTCGTCCGCCGCTGCGGCGCTTGACAGTCGCCTAGCCAGTATAAACAATTTGTAGCTGGAGCCGTTGAAGCTGGGCGTCGCTGGTCCGGTTGGGTAGTGATCCCACCGTTCATGCATATCCTGTGCAAAGGGAGAGATCCGTGAAACTGTATCTTGGTCAGCTTGGATTGCGCGCTAAGGCCAAGCGGAGTCACGCGAGCGCTGCCGCTTGCACCGGCCGGCGCGCCTTCCACACAGGGATGTCGCGGGTGGGCCGGGCCGCGATCGTTATGGCGGCGTTCCTCGCAAGCCCTTGCATGGGCCAAGCCGCACCTCCCGCGGCCACCTTCCAGAATCCGTCCTTTCCGGGTGGGGGGCAGGACCCCTCGATCATTCGCTGGAAGGGCAATTACTACCTCGTCCAGTCGCGCAGCGGAATCATCCGCGTCTACCGTTCCCCGACGCTGACCGGGCTGCGCTCTGCAGAGGGGGTGCGCGTCTGGTGGAAGTTCAAGGACGGCTCAGATCTCAACGATCTGTGGGCACCTGAGCTGGTGGCGTTGGACGGCAAGTTCTACATCTATGTGGCTGCAGCCCGAAACGGTGTTCATGAGAGCCGCCGGATGTACGTGCTCGAGGCCAAGGAGCCGACTGGCCGCTACGTGTTCAAGGGGCAAATCACCGATGCCAGCGACCGCTGGGCTATCGACGGATCGGTGATCGAGCGTGCCGGTCGGCGCTACTTCGTCTGGTCCGGGTGGGAAGGGAACGTGGCCGATAAGGGTCAGAACCTCTACATCGCTCGCATGTCGAACCCCTGGACCATCGTGGGCCCCCGGCATCTCCTTTCTAGCCCGACCGAGGCTTGGGAGCGAATCGGCAGGGAGCCGATCAATGAAGGTCCCCAGCCGCTCTATCGGGGTGGACGCACTTTCCTCGTTTACTCCGCAAGCCATAGCATGACTGATGACTATTGCCTGGCCCTGCTGAGCTACAAGGGCCGTGGTGACCTGACCGACCAGCGCTCGTGGAAGAAGTCGGACGGCTGCGTGTTCTCGAAGAATGTTGCGGGCGGCGTGTACGGGCCAGGGCACAATGTATTGGTGCCGTCGAAGGACGGGCGTGAGATCTGGAACGTCTACCACGCCAACGCGGAGTCCGGCTGCGGCTGGTCTTGTCGGACGATCCGAATGCAGAAGGTAAACTGGCGCGCCGATGGCACCCCGGACTTCGGAACGCCGATACCGCTGACGGAGGCTGTCCCTGTCCCCTCCGGCGAGCGCCGCTAGAGCATGATGGTGTCGAGCTGAATCAAAAGAGGATTCCCAAGGCTTGGGAGTTCTGATTCAAGGTGCTGGCTGGGACTGGAGGCCGGCATGGATGGCAAAGCCTTATTCGAATGATCTTCGCGA
>JALYNE010000297.1 GCA_030773375.1 Pseudomonadota bacterium | reverse complement strand
AAGAAATAGGCGTAAAACACGGCGCCGAGTGCGCCGACGCCGAGGTGGATGGCCAAGCCAGCGAGCCACCACTGCCATGGCGGGCCATCGGGCACGACCAGCGTGCCAAGTAGCCGCACCATATCGACGAGTGGCCATCCCGCGAGCGCCAGCAAGCGAAAGATCAGTTCCCAGGCAAGCGCACCGGCGGCACCGGCGACGATCGCCTTCGGGAAGTGCACTACCCGGATCATCGCTGGCGGAACTGGCTCGTGTCGGAGGGCGGCTCCGCAATGTCCGCTATACGCACCCGACTAGGCCGTTCGTGCTTGTCGGGAGTCAACGAAGGCCAAGGCCCTCGCCGCTTCGGGAATGGTGAGGCCGAGCGTCGCGAAGTGCACCAGTGCATCGGTGACGCAATAGGGGCACCAAGCCTTGTCCACCCTGGGCATCTGATAGAAAAGGTATTTGGCGGCAATCGCGGCCTGCGGCAGTGCGAGCGCCGTGGCGAGCAGCGGGAGCCAGCCTCGACGTTCGTAGCGGTTCGGCGGACCGGCCGCGGCGATTGCCAAGCTTCTGGTGGCATGTGCCGCGAGCGTGAGCGGTCCGTCCGGCATGCCGTAGCCATAGGCTTCCTCGTCGAGTTCACCTTGTCGGAATCGAAGTGCGGCTTCTTCACGGGCGGGTCGGGCAGGTGCTTGACGATGCCGGTCTGCTTCAATGTCACGATCGCCATGCTGGCAATGCCAAGAAGCGAGACGATCGTGATCGCCCGCCGGTTGCGCATCTCGGGCGATTGATCATTCTGCACCCGGCGCCGGAGCTCGGCGGGCCCCATGTGGCCGCTGATCCCCTGCATCAGCAACTGCTTCACTGCGCGTTACTTTCCTGGACCTGAGATGGTTTCTTGGCGTGATCACTCGATGGGTGACGGCGCTTGCCTGCTGCAAGCAGCCCGGCCACCGCGGCCGCGCCGGCAGCGGCAAACGCCAAGGCCGCCCGGTTTTTGGTCGCCCAAAGTTGCGGGCTGAAGCTTCGTGCTTGGGCGTCGAAGCGCCCATGTGCCCCGTGATCGCCGGGGATCGGCTCGAATAAGTTGTCGCGGTGATCGGGGGCGACCGGTTCCTTGTCCTGCTGACCAGAGATGCCCGTCCGCGCGAGGTAACGGTCGAGAAGCGGGGAGGCGAGCTTGTCGCCGAGCACCGCTTCGAGGGCGGGCAGGCCCACGAGCACTTCCTTGCGTCTGGCGTGCGCGGCGAAATGGATCGCCTCGGCCGCGACCTCCGGCTGGTAGACGCCCCCGGTGGGCTTGGGCCTGCCACGCACGTGAGCGCGCACCCAGTCGAACTGCGGCGTGTTTACGCCGGGAAGCTGGACCATGGTGATGTGAACGTTGCTCCGTCGGTGTAGCAGCTCGGAACGGACCGAGTCCAAAAAGCCCTGCAGCGCATGCTTGGCCCCGCAGTAAGCCGATTGCAGCGGAATACCGCGATAAGCGAGCGCCGAGCCGACGAGCACAACCGTGCCGTGGTCACGGGGCACCATGCGCCGCAGCGCCGCTCGCGTGCCCCAGACCTGGCCATAATAGGTGACCTCCGTCACGCGCCGGAACTCATCGGGCGTCATGTCGAGGAATTCGGAAAAGATCCCGGCGAACGCATTGTTGATCCACAGATCGATCGGGCCGAACTCTTCCTCGACGCGGGCCGCCGCACGTTCGACCGCTTCGCAGTTGGCGACGTCCGTCGGGAGGACGAGCGCCCGGCCGCCGGCCTCCTCCACCTCGCGTCGCGCCGCTTCGAGCCCGTCCTGACCGCGCGCGAGAAGCGCGACATGTGCGCCATCCTGCGCGAAGCGACGCACCGTCGCGCGACCGATGCCGGCCGAAGCGCCGGTGACTACCACAACTTCGGGCGCGCTACTGCTGGCGTTTCTGGTGCGCATGACCCGATCTCCTTCAGCGTAGAAGGTTGCCGTAGAGCATGCCAATCCAGATGTTCGTCATCTTCTCCTCCGTCCCTGCGCCGCATGCTTCAGGCCGCGCTCATCTGCTGCTCTCAACGAGAAGCGCGTCGCCTAATCTTGGGTTCCGAGCTCTGGACGATAGGGACAAACTTAAGTGTAAATAGCACAGATGGTCGATCAGTAGCGTCGCCCTGCTACGGCCGCGTGCACGCCAGCACGCCGCAATGGTCGACAGAATGACGCTCCGAGCTGGAAGCGGAAGCCGCAGCTCGCCTCGGACCCGGGAACTCGGGTCCGGGCGACTCGGGACGTGGCAATTCTGGTCCGGGCAACTCGGGACTTGGCAACCACCATCCGGCCAGTCACCCTTTCCCACCGGGTCAGCATTCCGGTAACCCGCAGTAGTGTGGTTCGGAGCGCTCCAGTCGGAAGGCTGGGGCGCATTTTTGTCGGTCACCTGCGCTCGCTGGCGGGAGCTTCGGATTGAACCGACGGACACGTGGGTTGTCGAGACCGGCAAGCCGTACTTGCTGGCCAGCAGAACCAATGCAGCGGTGATGAGATTGGCCGAAAGGCCTTGGGCGCGGTCCCTGTTGTTGAGGCGAAGGCTCATCGTTTCCGCGACGCGGGCGGGCAAGCAGAATACCGCCAACGCCCATTGCAGCCGCGACCAACCCGACCGAAATCTCAATCCCCAGAAGGTCGGGCGGTGACTCCGGTTCCATTAGACACACAATCGGTCTGGCTGCGTCGGGAGCGGAGCAGCTGGTAGGCACAAACGCCCAGCGCGGCAGCCAGGATCGGGCTGAGGAGCAAGGGGAGAAAGAATTTGCCGCCGAGCACGTGAAGATTGATTGCGCCTCCGCTTCGGGCGAGGCCCGCACCGATCAAACCGCCAAGCAGTGGGTGGTGGAGATTGGAAATCCAGTTCGCGTAGCCACAAGGACGGTCGCCGCCGCTCCCGTCGCCACGGCGACCAAGAATTCAGGTGCGGCAGCGATGTCATCGGGGAGCAGTCCGCTGCCAGAGAATCGGCGAACGAGTTCTTCGGCAAGCGCCAGAGAGAGCAGATCGCCTGGGTATCGGCATAGGTTTCATAAGCGCGCTCATCATGCACTTTGCGCGCGCCCACCCGGCCGCGCTTGCGCATGGCGTCGATCGACCGTCGCATGACTATCGCGGCGAGCCACGGCTTGACTGACCGGCCGGCCTCGTAGGTGTGCCGCACGCGGTGGACGGTGAGGAGGACGGCCTGGACGACGTCCTCGATCATGTCTTCCGACCAGCTTCGCTTGCGCGCGAGCGACCGGACGAATGGGGTGATCGAGGTCAGGAACACGCGATAGGAGCTGGCGTCGCCCGCTTGAGCGGCGCCAAGCAGCTCGCCCCACCCATCTTCCACCGCAATGCCGCCGCCGCCCGTCAGACCACCCTCCGCACGAAGGGTAACCTGAAAGCCCGCTCCGCCGAAACAGGCTTTGAACGGTGATGAAGAGGCATTAACCTATGGAGAGCGGAGTGACCAAGCGGACATTCATCGGGAGCGCGGCTGCCGCGCTGGGCGCGTTCGTCGTCGGCGCCTGCACCCGGAGGGGCGAGGCTGCCCCGGCCGAGACCTTCGAAGTCACCAAGTCGCCGGAAGAGTGGCGCAGGGTCCTCACGCCCCAGCAATATGCGGTGCTTCGGGAAGAGAGCACCGAACGTGCGGGGTCCTCGCCGCTCAATGCGGAGCATCGCCGCGGCACCTACGTCTGCGCCGGCTGCGCGCTTCCGGTCTATACATCGGACGCGAAATTCGAGAGCGGCACCGGCTGGCCGAGCTTCACCGCGCCGATCCCGGGGGCAGTGCGGACCAAAGAGGATCGCGGTTTCCTGGGGACCCGGACCGAAGTCCATTGCCGCCGCTGTGGCGGCCATCTCGGCCACGTCTTCGACGATGGTCCGCCGCCGACCGGAATGCGCTATTGCATGAACGGCGTGGCAATGAATTTCGTGGCCGCCTGAGCCGCCACTTGAGAGGAAATGCATCGATGCGTAAACCTGTTCGCCTTGACTGGCGCTTTTGTCGCCGCCGCAGCGCCGGCATCGGCGCAGGGCCCGGATAAGCGTGCCGAAGCAGTGTTCGCGGGCGGCTGCTTCTGGTGCACCGAGTCCGATTTCGACAAGACTCCCGGCGTTCTGTCGACCACCTGCGGTTATACGGGCGGGAAGCTTATCAACCCGACCTACAAGCAGGTCTCGTCAGGCGGCACCGGCCATATCGAGGCGGTTCGCGTCGTCTATGACCCGACGAAGGTCAGCTACGCCACGCTGGTGACCCGGTTCTTCCGGACGATCGATCCACTGGACGGCGGCGGCCAGTTCTGCGACCGTGGCTACCAGTACCGCTCCGCCATTTTCGTCGCGGATGCCGAGCAGCGCCAGATTGCCGCGGCCGCCAAGGCGCAGGCCGCCGCAGTGCTCAAGAAGCCGGTTGCGACACTGCTGCTGCCCGCTGCAAAATTCTATCCGGCGGAAGGCTACCATCAAGATTATTACAAGAAGAACCCGGTCCGCTATCGCTTCTATCGCTAT
>JALYNE010000296.1 GCA_030773375.1 Pseudomonadota bacterium | reverse complement strand
AGCGCTTGAACGCGCAGGCGGCCGCGGAGGTAGAGACGACCTGAAACACCTCCGCATCGTTCACTGCCCGCACGCGCTCGACAAACCCGGTGACGGTGAGCCTGCCGCGGCTTCTTTCACGGCTAAGATCTTCCGAGAGGCTCGAAATCTTCTGCAGTTGGAGTAGGTTCAGCCTGTCGACCCAGCGTTTGGCCATGCAGTCGGCCATCGGGCGGGAGAGGCCCGCCTCAGCGAGCCGGGTCGCGACGCGGCCTTCGAATGGCTGGGCGCAAGCGACAAGGGCGAGCGGAAGGAAGGTGAGGCTGATGCAGATCCGCATTCTTCCCTCATAAGAAGCCTGCCAGGATAATCCAACCGCTCGAAGCCTCGGTGCTTGGATCGAAAGGGCCCGCATGCTGTTGATGCCGCGGTGAGGCTTGGGAGCGTATCGATGACATCAGCGCGGATCTGGATGCTGCTTGGCGCGGCAGCGGCGGCAATGGCCTGCGTCCCGCGGCGGGAAGCTCCGCCGCCGGAGCAGCAACAGCCCACGCGAGCGGCGCCCCCACCTCCGGCGGCTCCCCCTTCACCTCCCACCGACTGGAGCGATGTTCCGCTGACGCGGGGGGACTGGTCCTACCGGAATGAAGGCTCCCTGTCGCAGGCGCTGTTCGGCGCCCCGGGCGCCCAGCCGAGTTTCTCGGTGCGCTGCGAGCCTACGCGGCGGCAGGTTACGTTTTCCCGCAGGGCAACGACAACCGGCAACATGATGACGGTGCGCACTTCTTATGCGGCGCGCAACTTTCCGCTGTCGGTGCAGAGGGAGCCGCTTGGGTCGCTCTCGGCCGCGATCAACGCCAACGACCGGTTTCTCGACGCAATTGCCTTCAGCCGCGGACGTTTCACCGTTGAAGTAGCAGGAGCCTCGATGCTGGTGCTTCCCGCCTGGCCGGAGCCGGCGCGGGTCATTGAGGATTGCCGCGCCTAACGGGCGCTAGGGTCAACCGCGGCGCAGAAAAGAACCAGGGCACTGTCCCGCCAGCGCCTTCAAGCGAGAATGGTGCTGTCGGGGCCGGAGCGAAGTCAAAGATTCTAGCGCCAAAATAATCGAAAACAAGACTTGCTTAGGGATTTGGTGCGACTCATAGTGTCTAGGTGTTCAACAAGCGAAAGGAGGTGATCCGATGTCTCATGGTTCAGCAAGGGGGTCGGTTCTGCTCGTTCGGGGGATGAAAGGCTAAGCTTTTCAAGGTCTCCCGGGCTGGAGCACTCCGGCCGCTGACCATGTTCGGAGGGCCGTCGGGAAGCACTCGGCGGCCCTTCAGCGCGTCTGAGCATATGCCGCTGGCCCGATCAGCCACGCGGCGATGCGCAATCAGGCGATAGTGGCGCAACGCCGCGCGACGCGGGCCTGCCATGCGACGAGGAGGGGAACCACCGCCAGTTCCATGACAAGCCCGAATTGATGCCCCGCGCCCGGTGGGCCTGCCTCCACCAGTGACAGAAGGCGGGAAAGGCCGCCGATCAGAATCACCAGGCCCAGAGCGCGGAAGATCGTTCCGTTCTTCTCGATGCGCGGAATGGCGGCCAGGAAGACGACGCCGATACCGAGGAGGAGCCCGGAGAGATAGCGAAAGTGGCTGTCGAGGTCGGTCGGCAACGGCGGTGCGACCCCTCTCAGCACCGAGGCGCTGCCGATCACGCTGTGCGCCCCCATCGACAAGGGAACGGTGGAGGCGAGCGCCGTGGCCGCCTGAAGCAGGCGGCGCTCGAGCTTAGGAGGCACGGCGGGAGCCGCGGCGGCTCACGAACTTTTCATCGACCCGCACGAAGCGGGTGGCGATCGTCACTTCCAGGAGGAAGAGGAGCAGGCCAAGCGTCAGGCTGGCCATTGCCGCGATGAAAAGCAGCGAGACCGGAACAGCAAAGTTCATCGTCACGAGGTCAGCAACGAACAGGATCATGACCACCAAACAGATGAGGAGTGCCGACGTGGTACAGAGCGCGACCGACCAGTGGCACAAGCCCATGCGGCGGTCGAGAATGGCAAGCTCGCGGAGCTCGGTCGCCTGAAGCTCGGCCTCCGCCGTAGGCACATCCTGCTCGAGCCTGCGCACCCGGTCCACCACTCGCGCCAGCCGCGAGGCAACCACGTTGAGGATGCCGCCGAGGCCGGCCAGCAGGAATACGGGCGCGATCGACAGCTGGATGATGTGGGCAATGGTGGTCACACTGGCTTCCGGCATGGCTGCGCGCTTGCGACCTCGAACGCCCTGCCGTCAACCTTCCGCTTGAACCTCTCTCGTTGCTTGAGTCGAGAAGCTTCGGCGTCGAGCTTCAATGAGAGCTCAGACGAGAGCTGGGCCGGGGTTGAGACGCAGCACTCGTTCGATCAGTGGAGTCTAGCCGCCGCCCACCCGGACCGCCTAAGGTGCAGCCATGCGTCGAACTCTGCCCGCGCTCATGCTTGTGCTTGCGACCTGCGGGACGGAAGCCCCGCAGCCTGAGGAAAAGGAACCGGTCGAGCTGCCCGTGCCGTCGGGCCCGCCGGGGGCGCAGCAGGTCCAAGCGTCGCCGCCGCCGACCGCCGGCAGCGCAGACGCGCCGCGTTGGGAGAGTGCCGCGAGCGCCGCCGGAACGGCGCTTCGCCTTGTGGCTGCCGATGGTGGACTGCTGATGAGCGTTGATTGCCGCCGTGGTCCGGTGCGCTTGGTGGTTGAAGTTCCGTCTTTTGTTCCGGTGGCGAGCGAGGAGCGTTTCAGCTTCGGCCTTGGGGCCGAGCGTGCTCTGCTGGCTGCCCATCCAGCACGGCAGAAGCAAGGCGTCAGCGCCGAAGGAATGGTCCCGAGCAAGGCCGCTTGGGACAAGGCGGAGACGGTGAGTGCAACCTACGGAACTCAGCGCATCGGGCCGATCCCCGCTCCGCCGGAGAAGCTGCGGGACATGCTGTCGCGTGCTTGCGGTTAGACCCGTTCCCGGTTGGATTGAACCGGGAACGGGTCCGGTTTGCTTTGTTTGCCGTGCTTTCCGAGCCGTCAGGTGATTCCACCTGACTGACAAGCACTCTAGGCTTTTTCGCCGGACAACCTGGAGCCCCTGACCCCATGGATCAATGTCGGGAGCATCTGCAAGCGCCTGTGTCACGATCTCGGTGGAAGCGCGCTGCGCTTCCGCCTCGACCGACTAGCCTAGAGCCACTGCACGCCGTTTGAGGCCGGCAACAAGACGCCGCCCGCTCAGCTTTTCCGCGCTCAGGAGATGGTTCCGGCGGTGCCGCCCGCGCCCGCGCTGGCGTCCGACACGGTGCCTGCGCCACCCGCCACGTCCTCATGGAGTCTCCGCCACCGTTCGCGCCCCTCGCGAACCGAGTTGTAGAGTTGCTGGATCAGCGTCCGCGTTTGAGTCGAAAGGCGATCGTCCCCGAGCGCAGTTTCCCACTTGCCGTTGAGGTAACTCTCGCCATGGTCGACCTCCGCGATGATCGACGCGTCGTCGCCGCCCGTGATCCGGTCGCGCAGCGCAAGAAAGGCGCGGTGCGCAGCCCCGAGCACCGTGCCATCGTCCTCGGGCGTACCGCCGAGTTGCCGAACGCGCTCGCGAAGCTGGCTCACCACATGGTCCCGCTCATTGGCGCGATCGAGGAATTCCGCGCTGAAGCGACTGTTCGTGGCTTCCTGGGCGGAGCGGCGATAGCCGTCCACGCTGTCGATCGTGGTCTCGATAAGGCTGTTCAGCACAGCAATGTCGTGCGACGCGTCCAGCGTGCCGCCACTCGTGTCCACAGACCCTTGACCCGGTTCTAGCATTGGCTTCTCCTTGTGCGGGGTTGATCCAGCGCAGAAAACGCATGGGCGCTAAGAAGGGTGCGGCCCCCTTCACCTCAAGCAGCGCGCGTTGGGCCACCGTTGCGGAACGGCGCAGGCGCAAGCCGCGTTCTCGGGCGGAACTATAGGAGGATCGCTCATGGTCGAGGAATCGGAACGCGGTAAGCCCGCCAGCTACGACCGCATCACGGGCGAGGTCCATGGCAGCGGCTCCGGAGCGGGCGCGAACGCCAATCCCAACGAGGATTACGATCAGGATCCAGTGGCTGGCGGCGGCAGCGACACACCCGGCGGCCCCCGCCCGCGGGAGCAGGGGGCCGAACGCCCGACCGATCCGGACGAGGGCATTTGACGATGGACAAAGGCACAGGTCATCCGCTCCCCGACAGCGACGAGGCACGTCACCACGAAATCCCTGAGAGGCTGGCGGAGGCGAAGGGCCGCGGCGAGGAAGGCCGGGAGGTGGTGACGCCGGATCCGACCGGAGTCACCCCCGATGGCGAGCCGTATCGTTACGACGACCTGGGTCGCGGCCCAGGCGATGAGGAACCCCCAAAGTGAGAGCAACGTTGGTCCGCCGAAGGAGAATTCATCATGGCTAACCAGGACAGATCGGGCATCACGGACGTCGACAATCTCAGCGGAAGCAGCCTCCAGCAGTCGCAGCTCACCGAGGCGGGGAGCGCTGGCTTGACGCGCGATCACATGCAGGGCGAG
>JALYNE010000295.1 GCA_030773375.1 Pseudomonadota bacterium | reverse complement strand
CGATCCAGCTGCGCCCCAGCAGCTCGGTGCCCGCTGCCGCGAGCGCATCCTCGGCTTCGGAAATGTCGTCTTCGCGGAGCCGATCCGCTGCTATCAAGGTCGCAATGAACACTTCTTCCTCTTCGCTTCCGGCGCTCGCGCTTATCGCGGGGCCGACGGCCAGCGGCAAGTCGGCATTGGCGCTGATGCTGGCCGAGAACCGAAAAGGCGTCGTCATCAACGCCGACAGCGCGCAGGTCTATCGCGACCTCAACATCGTCTCCGCCCGCCCCGCGCCCGAGGAGGAAGCGCGCGCCCCGCACCTTCTCTACGGTTATCGTGACGGGGCGTCTTCCTGCTCGGCTGCCGATTGGGCCGCGGACGCGGCTCGATCCATCCGGCAGGCGCATCAACAAGGAAGCCTGCCGATCCTCGTCGGTGGGACCGGGCTCTACATCCGAACGCTCCTGGAAGGGATCGCGCCGGTGCCTGCAATCGACCCTGGCATACGGGAGCAAGTGCGCGCGCTCGCCGTTGCTGACGCGCATGCGGCGCTTACGCGGGAAGACCCGAGCGCCGCCGCGCGGCTGCGCCCGACGGACAGGACGCGCGTGGCGCGGGCGCTTGAAGTGGTACGATCGACCGGGCGGCCGCTCAGCCATTGGCAGAAGGAGAAACAGGGCGGGATCGGAAGCGAGGTTCGCCTCCTGCCGCTCATCCTTTTGCCGCCGCGCGAGTGGCTCTACGCGCGCTGCGACGCCCGGTTCGAACGCATGCTCGGCGACGAAGGTCTTGCCGAGGTCCGTACGCTCCTCGCCCGCGGCCTCGACCCAGAGCTGCCGGTGATGCGTGCGATTGGCGTGGCGGAGATTGCCTCTTTCATCGGCGGGGCGCTGGGCTACGAAGAGGCGCTTCGTGCCGGTCAGGCCGCGACGCGGCACTATGCCAAGCGGCAATATACGTGGTTTTCGAGACAGCCTCCGCCCGATTGGCCGCGGTTCAGCGAGCCGCTCGAAGGTCCGGCATTCGCCACAGCGATGGCCTTCTTCGGGAGCTAGATCGGGCCCGCTGGCAAACCCCCGTCGATTGCCGCGCACCGGCAAATGGCCTACTTCGCACCCATGCGGGTCTATTTCGATGCCGACGCGGATCTCGCGCTGATGCGGGGCAAGAAGGTGGCTGTTGCCGGCTATGGCAATCAGGGGCGTGCGCAGGCGCTGAACCTCCGTGACAGCTTAGCGAGCGACGTCCGCATCGCGCTTCGGGACGGCTCGCGGAGCGCCGCCGGCGCCACCTCCGAGGGGTTTGAGGTCATGGCGCCGCTGCACGCCGCCGCTTGGGCCGACATCCTCGTTGTGCTGCTGCCGGACGAAGAGCAGGGCACTTTCTATTCCCGGATCGAGGCCGCGCTCCGCCCTGGGGCCGCGCTCGTCTTTGCCCATGGGTTCAGCATCCACTTCCGCCTGATCGAACCCCGCGCAGACCTCGACGTGCTGCTGGTCGCACCCAAGGGGCCCGGCACCGCCCTTCGCGAAGAATATAGGGCTGGAGGGGGGCTCGTCTCGTTGGTCGCGGTGGCGCAGGATGCGAGCGGGACGGCCGAGGCACTGGCGCTTTCCTATGCGGCCGCCCTCGGCAGCGGGCGCATCGGAATCCTACCGACGAGCTTCGCCGAAGAATGTGAAGCCGACCTTTTCAACGAGCAGGCGGTGCTGTGGGCCACAATCCCGGAGCTCATCCTCGCCGGCTACGAAACGCTCGTCGATGCAGGCTTTTCGCCTGAAGTCGCTTATCTGGAATGCGTGAGCGAGGTGAAGCTCATCGCTGATCTGATCCACGGGCGCGGCATAGCCGGCATGCGCCAAGCGATCTCCAACACAGCCGAATTTGGCGCACTCAAAGGGGGCTGCCGTATCATCGGTCAGGATGCGCGCACCGAGATGCGCCGGATCCTCCGCGAAGTGCGCAGCGGCCAGTTTGCGGAGGACCTGCTTGCCGAGGCGAAAACCGGCTACAAGCGGCTTTCCGCAAGCCGCGCCGAAGCCGAGCGGCACCCGATGGAGGAGGTCGGCGCCCGACTTCGGGCCCTGAAGCCGTGATCTTCGCAGCGAGCAGCCGGCTGATCCTGCGCCGGGCGGTGGAAGCGGATCTCGAGCCACTGGTCGAAAGCTGGTCGGATCCCGACATGACTCGCTACACCAATGCCAAACCAGATGCTCGCGCCTTTCTGGTTCAGATGATTGCCGACATGCAGGTGAAGCAGCCCGGCGAGATGGAGCCTGGCGGCCCCTGGTACCAGTTCATTGCGGAGCGGCGCGAAGACGGCGCGCTGCTCGGCGACCTCGGCGCCGGCTTCGGCATCCCCGGCGAGCGCCAGGTGGAGCTCGGCTTCCGCATCCTCCCGCGCTACCAGCGCCAGGGTTATGCGCGGGAAGCAGTCGCCGCGCTGATCGACTATCTGATCGCAGCGTACGGCATCCACCGCTTCGTCGGCGTCGCCGCTTCGCGCAACAGGGCCTCTTGCGCTCTCCTCAGCTCGCTCGGCTTCCGGCAAGAAGGTCATTTTCGCCAAAGCTTCGCCTGCCGGGGCGAATGGCTCGATGATGAACATTATGCCCTGCTGGCCAGCGAGTGGCGGTCACCGAGCGGCTGAAGCTCGCGAGGCGCCGATCGCAACACCGGGCGCAGCGGCCGTTTCAATCCAGCACGACCGGCGATCGGTACGCCTCCGTTCGGAACGGAGCCGTTCCGGATGCGTTGACTCTTCACAAAGGAGAAAGGCGCTATGTCTGACCAATGGTCAAAACCTGGCGGCAGCAGCCAAAGAACAGGGGATCATCGCACAAGATACGAGCTCAATTATCCTGCTCACGTCCATAGACAATCCTGATCTAGCGCGGTCGCTGGATTTTGGCACAAGGGATTGACCGCGCACGAATACTCATCTTCTGCGTGGAGAATGCAGAAGATCACCAGATGGAGCCAGCGAGCTTCCCCTGAGCCCGCTGGTCCCGCTCGGCGGCGTCTTTCCTGCCGCGTCTCGCTTCTCTTCCAAAATCCTCGTGCCGGCGGAGCCGAAGCACATTCTCACGCCGGTCGGAACGGCGCCCGAGCAAAAATGCCCGGTCTCGCGACCGGGCACTCCACTTGCGCCAGTTCGACAGATCAGCCGCAGCAGGACATCAGAGCTTCGCAGCATGCCGCGACGGCCGAGCAGCAGGCGGCGAGCGCCTCAGCCGCGGCATTCGGGGCAGCGGCATAAGCCGTCGTGCTGGAAATGAGCAGCATCGCTGCGGCTGCATAGAGCTTCTTCATTCGTGATCTCCCATTCGGTCGCTCGATCTGAACCGAGCTGTCCCTCCAGTTCGTGTCCCGGCGCGCACAGGTTACAACGACGGAGTTGGGGACAACGCGAAATCATCATCTTCTGAACCGAAGATGGGTGTACGTTGTGGCGGCTGATCATCGTTCAAAGCCGGTCGACCAGGAATCATGGAGCGCAACCCTGCCGTCTACATCATGGCGAGCGGCTTTCATGGCACGCTGTACACGGGCGTCACATCCGACCTGCTGAAGCGCGTTGCGCAGCACCGGGAAGGCATCTTCGCTGGCTTCAGCAGCCACTACGGTTGTAACCGGCTGGTGTGGTTCGAGATGCACGCCACGATGGAAGGCGCGATCGTGCGCGAGAAGCGCGTGAAACGATGGCGGTGCATGGAAGCTGACGCTCGTGGAAGCGGGCAATCCGGCCTGGCGCGATCTGGCCGAGGACTTCGGGTTCCACTCGCTGATCGGCGGCGAGCTCGCTCCGAATTCAGGCTTCTCATCGAACCAGTAACCGGGTGCCATCAATGACTTGCGCCGGCCATGCGCCGGGTCTTGATTGATGTTCAGCCTTCGGCCTTGTTGAAGCGCCTCACTGCTCCTAACCTTCACATACTCGGTCACCTCAAGTCGGAGCTACTTCCGCCCGAACAGCTTCTCCAAGTCGCTGTGGCCGAGCTTCACCCATGTCGGCCGGCCATGGTTGCACTGGCCCGAATGCGGGGTCGATTCCATTTCGCGCAGCAGCGCGTTCATTTCGGCCACCGAGAGGATCCGCCCTGCCCTGACGGAGCCGTGGCACGCCATGGTCGCGGCGACATGGTCGAGCTTTTCCTTCAAGGACAGCGCCTCGTCGAACGCGGCAAGCTCGTCGGCGAGATCGGTGACGAGACCTTTGATGTCGCTGTGCCCCAGCAAGGCTGGAGTGGCCCGTACGAGAACCGCGCGGGCGCCGAAGCGCTCGAGTTCGAGTCCCATCTCCTTGAGCTCGGCCGCGCGCGCTTCGAGCCGGTCGCAGGCGCTTTCGTCCAGCTCCACCACTTCCGGGAGCAGCATCGCCTGGCGCGAAACGCCGCCGTTCGCCATTGCTTTGCGCATTCGTTCCAGCACCAGCCGCTCGTGAGCGGCGTGCTGGTCGACGAGGACGAGGCCGTCCTCCGCTTCGGCGACGATATAGGTGGCCGCGACCTGCCCGCGGGCAACGCCAAGCGGAAAGGTGCCGCC
>JALYNE010000294.1 GCA_030773375.1 Pseudomonadota bacterium | reverse complement strand
CGGCGAAGATCTCGGCAAGATCTTCCATGGCAGTGCCTTCGCCCTCTGCCGTGAAGCCTTTCAAGTCGACATCGTAGGCCTGGGCAAGGCGGAGCAGGACCTGCGCGGTCACCGGCCGCTGGTTGCGTTCGAGGTGATTGAGGTAGCTGGGGCTGACCCCAAGCTCAGCCGCCATCGCGTTCTGATTGAGCCCCAGTTCGCGCCGCAATCGACGGAGGCGCCCGCCCAGGTAAAGTTTTCGTTCCGCAGCCATGTTTGTGTTTCTGTCAACAATTGACAGAAGTCGCAAGTCAAAGCGCGACACAACGACCCTTTTTCATGCTCCCTCGCCCGCCGGTCTGGAGTTCACTGGCCCTACAAGCGAACCGAACGAGGGTGAGAATATGGCAGATTTCAGCAGCGTTGTTCCCGCTCCCTTGGGCCGATTCAACGGCATCAGGCGGCCCTATGACGTGTCGGAGGTCGAGCGGCTGCGTGGCTCCCTTCCGGTCGAGCACACTCTCGCCAGGCGCGGCGCAAACCGCCTTTGGGAGCTTCTGAAGAGCGAGGATTATGTAAACGCGCTCGGGGCGGTCACCGGCAATCAGGCGATGCAAATGGTGCGTGCGGGCCTGAAGGCGATCTACCTTTCAGGCTGGCAGGTCGCGGCCGATGCCAACACGGCTGGAGCCATGTATCCGGACCAATCGCTTTATCCTGCCAATGCAGGCCCGGAGCTCTGCCGTCGAATCAACCGCACCCTCCAGCGCGCCGATCAGATCGAGCACGCGGAGGGCGGCGCCCAGCGCGACTGGTTCGTGCCGATCGTGGCCGACGCCGAGGCCGGCTTTGGCGGCCCACTGAACTGCTTCGAGATCATGAAAGCTTACATCGAGGCGGGCGCTGCGGGCGTTCACTTCGAAGACCAACTCGCCTCCGAGAAGAAGTGCGGCCACCTGGGCGGCAAGGTCCTGATCCCGACCCAAGCGCATATTCGAAACCTGAATGCGGCACGGCTGGCTGCCGACGTCTGCGGTGTGCCGACCGTGCTCGTCGCGCGAACGGACGCCGAGAGTGCGAAGCTCATCACGTCGGATGTGGACGAGCGCGATCACGACTTCATGACCGGCGAGCGAACCCCCGAAGGCTTCTTCCGTCTGAAGGAAGGGACCGGGGTCGATCATTGCATCAAGCGCGGCATCGCTTTTGCCGAATATGCCGACCTGCTGTGGTGGGAGACGAGCTATCCCAATCTCCAAGACGCAAAGCGCTTCGCGGAAGCGGTGCAAAAGACCCATCCCGGCAAGATGATGGCCTACAACTGCTCGCCCTCGTTCAACTGGGAGGCGAAGCTCGACAAGGACACGATCGCGAAATTCCAGCGCGAGCTGGGTGCAATGGGCTACAAGTTCCAGTTCGTCACGCTGGCCGGATTCCACAACCTCAACTACGGCATGTTCGAGCTCGCGCGCGGTTATCGCGACCGCGGAATGGCGGCCTATTCCGAACTCCAGCAGGCCGAGTTCGCGTCCGAGCAATATGGCTACACCGCCACCCGCCACCAGCGCGAGGTGGGGACCGGCTATTTCGACCTCGTGGCGCAGACCGTCGCGGGCGGCGAGGCTTCGACCACGGCGCTCGCCGAATCGACCGAGGCCGATCAGTTCACCGACAAAGTTGCGGCCTGACGCCGGACCAGCTGAAAAGGAGATCAGAGATGAGCAAACGCTACTGGGTTATCGGCGGCGAATATGAAGGCCCCGACTTCCGCGCCCTCGTTCCCGGGACGGAGAAGATGTGCGGCCCCTTCGAGGATGAGCGCAAGGCCCGCACCGAATGGACCCGCCTCACCTGCTGCCCCGAGGGCACGACGGCAACGACGCGCTACTCGATCGCTTCGGAAACCCTGCACTAAGAGGGGGCTCCCCGGCGTGGCGGGAGCCCAAAAGAAAAGGCGCGGAGGATTTCTCCTCCGCGCCTTTATCTCGAGCGATGGCTGTTTAAGCCTGCGCCGGCAGAGCCCCGCGGGCCTGCGCGATGATCGAGCGGAAGGCATCGCCTTCGTGCATCGCAATGTCGGCAAGGACCTTGCGATCGAGCTCAACGCCGGCGAGCTTCAGCCCATGCATGAACTGGCCATAGGTGAGTCCTTCCGCTCGGACCGCGGCATTGATGCGCTGGATCCAAAGGGCGCGGAAGCTCCGCTTCTTCACCTTCCGGTCGCGATAAGCATATTGCCCCGCTTTCTCGACGGCCTGACGGGCGATGCGGATCGTGTTTTTGCGACGGCCGTAATAGCCCTTCGCCTGCTCCAGTAAGCGCTTGTGCTTGGTGCGGGTGGTCGTCCCGCGCTTGACGCGTGCCATAGTCCAAGCCCTCCTTACTTAAGCCCGTAGGGCGCCCAGAGCTTCACTCGGGCCGTATCGGCCTCGGCGAGCGTCTCGGTGCCGCGGTTCTGACGGATATACTTGGCATTGTGGCTGATCAGCCGGTGGCGTTTGCCGGCGACCCCATGCTTCACCTTGCCGGTGGCGGTGAGCTTGAAGCGCTTCTTGACGCCGCTCTTCGTCTTCAGTTTGGGCATTTTCGTCTCCTTTGCGCGCGAAGCGCGACGTTTGAGAACGGCCACGGCAGCCCTTTCAGCCGGGCCGTTCGGTTCTTCCAAGGTCTGGAAAGGCCGCGCCTATAGGGCGAGGCGGCGGCAAAGGCAAGCCTGGGCTGGAACAGACTAGATGCTCCGACCGTTTTGCGAGCGTGGATCAAAGAGTTGGCTTTACCCGGGAACCCCGCCAGCCCCTTAAAAGAAAGGAACTGGGCTCCAACGCGCTCGCCTTCGGCATCTCCGTCCTGGCGACGATCGTCGGTCTCATCGTTCTCGCCTGGGCCGTGCTCTATGTGACCAAGGGCCGCTTCCTGAAGCCCTATTTCGAAAGCTACCTCACCGACCAGTTGAAGCGCGAGGTGCGCGTCGGCGGCGATTTCCAGCTCTATTTCGCCCCCATCGACATCAAGTTCCGTGCGGAGCGGATGACCATCGCCAATCCCGCCTGGGCGAAAAAGAAGAACTTCTTCCAGTCCGATCTCATCGACACCAACATCGCCACCATCCCGCTCATCTTCGGCGACAGGCGCATCAATTGGCTGGACCTCCTCGATGGTGACTTCCACCTCGAATGGGACCGGACGGGGACCCGGAACACCTGGACGATGGGCGACCCCAACAAGCCGGCCGAGCCGCTCGACGTGCCTCTCATCAAGAAGGCGAGCGTGGTCGGGTCCGACATTCACTATCGGGCGCCGCAGCTCGGCTTCACCGTCGACGTCAAGGTGGAGACGGTTCGCGCCCGCAACACGGCATTCGAAAGCGACATCCGCTTCTCCGGCCGGGGCAGCATCCGAGAGAAGCCTTTCACCCTCTCCGGCAGCCTCATGACCCCGAACGAGACGGTGCGCGGCGGGCGCAACAGGCTCTCGCTCACGGCTCGGGCGGGCGACCACTCGATGGACGTAAGCGGGATGCTCCGCGGCGCGACCGATTTCGAGGGCGCGAACCTCAAGACGGGCCTTAGAGGCCCCAATCTTGCCTCGCTGTTCGACCTGCTCGGCATCGCGGTCCCGGAGACCCGCCGCTATCGCCTCAACTCCACCGTCACCAAAACCGGCGACAGGTGGCGTTTCACGGGCATGCGCGGCGTGTTCGGCGACAGCGACGTCGGCGGAGCGATGACCATCTCGATGCCGAACCGCCGGCTGCGCATCGACGCCGACCTCCGATCGCGGGTGGTGGACATCATCGATGTGGGGCCGATGGTCGGTTACAATGCCGAACGGCTCGACAAGATGGGGGCGAGCGGCGCGATTGCGAATGAAGGTGGCCGCCCGCGCGTGCTCCCGGACGCGCCGCTGCGAGTCGACGCGATCCGGAATTTCGACGCCCACGTCAAATACCGGGTGCGGACGGTCAGGATGGAACGGTTCCCGGTCTCCAATATCGGCCTGACGCTCGATCTCAACCGGAGCCTCATGAAGCTTTCGCCGCTGACGGCCGATGTCGCGGGCGGGCATCTTGCCTCCAACATCGTGATCAACGCGCGCGGCCGCCCAGTCCGGACGGATTACGACATCCGACTAGCGCCAACGCCGATGGGAAGGCTGCTTTCGAAGTTCGGAGCGGTGGAAACGGGGACAACAGGAACCCTGAAGGCGCGGATACGCCTCAGGGGTGAAGGTGATTCGGTGCGGAAGTCTCTGGCGACGGCGGACGGACGGATGGCCTTCATCATGCCCGCGGGCACCTTCTGGACGCGCAACGTCCAGGGGGCAGAGCTCGACATCGGAACTTTCGTGCAGAAGATGTTCGAAAAGAAGCTGAAGGAGCCGGTGAGGATAAATTGCGGCCTCATCGCCTTCACTGTCCGGGACGGCGTCGCGGCGGCGGATCCGATCCTGATCGACACGAAGAAGAATGTGATCGCCGGCCGGGGCGGCTTCAGCTTCAAGAACGAGTCGCTGAACATGGCCGTCGAGGCGGACGCCAAGACCTTCAGCTTGTTCTC
>JALYNE010000293.1 GCA_030773375.1 Pseudomonadota bacterium | reverse complement strand
GTCGAGCGCGGGTCGCGGGCGTAAAGCTCGCCGGTGCCCGGATCGACGACGTCGCAGAAGAGGATCAGCATCGGCGTTGCCGAAAAAGGATCAACATAAACCGCATCGAGGTCGGGGCGGAGGACCATGTCGCTCTCGTTGATCGCCTTCCAGCCGGTGATCGACGAGCCGTCGAACATGAAGCCGTCGGTGAGCTGATCCTCGTCGACCACCGAAGCCACCATGGAGAGATGGTGCCACGTGCCCTTCGGGTCGGTGAAGCGCAGGTCGACCCACTCGATGTCCTTATCCTTGATCATGCTCAATATCTTGCCGGCGTCATTGGCCATATGAACTTGCCCCTTTTGATTGCTCTGCTTGTGCCAATTCGCTTTGCGCCCGTCGTAGCGCCAGCGCGAACGGCTGTTATTCCGGGATCAGATTGCGTCCGATCCCCGCTCACCGGTCCGGATCCGAAGCGCCTCCTCGACCGCGGTGACGAAGATCTTTCCGTCGCCAATGCGTCCCGTGCGGGCCGCGTTGGCAATGGCTTCGACCACGCGCTCGGCAAGGCCGTCTTCCACGACGACCTCGAGCTTCACCTTGGGAAGGAAGTCGACGACATATTCGGCGCCCCGGTAAAGCTCGGTATGGCCTTTCTGCCGGCCGAAGCCCTTGGCCTCGGTCACGGTGATGCCAGAGACGCCGACGTCGTGCAGCGCTTCCTTCACCTCATCGAGCTTGAACGGCTTGATGACGGCTTCGATCTTCTTCACTCGAATCCCTCCGTGCTGCGGCGCAACATCCACGAGATCGAAAGCAGCCGTCCAGTGTTTCCGGCGCCGTGTGAACATTTCGCACGAGCGGCTTCGGCGTCCCATGTCGCGAACCGGCACGCGCTCATCGAAAAGGATCGGCCGCAAGGCCTCGGCTGCGGGGTGGTCACGGCTCTTGCCGTTCCCACCCCACTTGCCGGAGCGCCGCTCAATTGGCGGCGCCCGTGCCCTTGATCAGCTGAACCTCATAGAGCCGGGCCATTTCCCGAAACGCTTTTGCGTTGCGGTCGGTCCGAGCCGTCGCGGCTGCGACCCGAAGCACGCGCACTTGCTGCTCGAAAAACTGCGCCTGGGTCATGCCTGCAGGCTTTCGCTGCCCTGCAACAGCAACTTGAGCAGGATGTAAGTGAGTTGGATCATGCGAACCTCCGTAAAAGACCCGCCGATCAGGCTTTCCTCTCGGATCGGAAGTGGGCTGCCCCGGAGGAGGACGCAAATGCAAGCTCCGCCCCTTCGCTTGCGCCTGCTGCACGCTTCCGGAAGGTCCGTGCTGCCAGAGTGCTTGTCGGTTCGGTTGAATCACCCGACGGCTCGGAAAAAGCCTAAGCGGGGCCCTGACCGAACTGCAGCAGCGCAAACCCGACTTCTCCTGCGCTTTTGCCCGTGAGCGGCTCTTTTTCTTGAAAGACCCCGCCCATCGCGAAATCTACCTCCAGGGGCTCCGCCAAGCCGGCGTTCCGGAGTGAGCGCTCGAACCAGGCGATCGCCCGTTTAAAAGAGGCGGCCGCGCTTCAGGTGCAAAGCGCCAGATAAGCGATTTCCATGACGGTGCCGCCTTCAACCGGCATCGCGCCTTCGCCGTTCGGGCCATAATCGCGCTGCTCGGCGACGGCGCCGGTCGGGCCGTGCCTGCGAAGCGCCATCGGGTTGATGGTTTTGGCGGCGCAGTCGATCCTCAGAAGGTAGGAGGCTCGGCTGGGGCGGCCTTCGCCGGGATTGGTGGTGCGGAACCATGCCTGGCGATAAGAGGGGCCTTGTTCCATGCTTGTTGCATCAACGGCGATCGACTGCCCCGTGGCTGCTGCACCCAGGTTGACCCAGCTTGCAGCTGGGGCTGCACCAGCCGGCGTCTGGCCGCCCGGCGCGGGCGGAGTGGCCGCAGTGCTGGCCGAGGGCGCGGCCGGGGGCGGAACATCGGTTCCACTCGGCGGCGTGGGATCGGCCGGACGTGCTTGCGCCGTTGTCGCGGGTGCGAGGCTGAGGCCGCAGCCCTCGGCAGCGGCCGTCAGTTGAATGGCAACGTTCGGATCCTCGACATTCTTGCCAACCCACAAGAGGTCCGGGGCGGTCAGCCGGCCGGGCGTCGCATAACCCTGTGTCACCGCACCGGCCGAGCGGGCGAGCTGGCGCAGCTGCCAAACGGAGAGGCTGCTCCCGAGCCGCTCGCCGACACACGCCGATTGAGCAGGATCGAGCCCGTAGCGGGCCAGTTCAGGCGCCAGGATGCTCGTCTTCGGCTTGACGTAATCGATCGCGTAGCCGGCGCATCCACCAACAAGGCCAAGCGGCAAGGCAGCCAACAGCAACTTACGCACTGACACTTTCTCCCAAACTCCAGCCGCCATTATCTCCATTCGGCTTTGAATGACCAGTGAATGCAAAGGGGTCAGGCTGGTCAGGAGAAGAGCGTGCGGCCAAGGCAGTTCGGAGCTGTCGCCTGGCCTGCCTGTGAGTGACGGCGAACATAGCTTAACCTCTGTTTACCGCTTGTTCATTCCTTGAACCTAGCTCGGAAGTGCGGTGGGGCGTGCAAGGCCGTGAGGTTCGCATGCCGGAAGACAAGCCAGAGATTGCCACACCTGCGCCGAGGGGCGCTCGCCACGCACATTCGGATCCGATCCCGATCAGGTCCAGCAGGCGGACCTTGCTGCTCGTCGACGATGATCCGCTGTGCGCGCGCTTCATCGGCCATGCCGCGCGCGAATGCGGGTTCAGCGCCGTCGTCACGATCAGCGCCGAAAGCTTCAAGACGCAGTACCGCGATGCAGAGGCCGAAGTCGTGGTGGTGGATCTCGCAATGCCTTGCGCCGACGGCATCGAGTTGCTCCGGTTTCTCGCCGGCGAGGGCTGCAAAGCGCGCATTGTCATCATCAGCGGGTTTGACGGCCGTGTGGTCGAGGCCGCGATGCGCCTCGGCTCTGCATTGGGCCTGAACATGGGCGGCGCGCTTACCAAACCGATTCGGTTCGAGCAGCTCGCCAAAGCTATCCGGCAGGACGGGGAGGGGCCCAATGCTGTCAGCATCTGCCTCTGAAGCAAAGCTCGTCACGCAGCTCCAGCTCGCCGTCGACCGGTCCGAGCTGACGCTCGCTTATCAGCCCAAGCTGCACCTCCATTCCGGCAAGGTCGCCGGAGTTGAAGCTCTGTCCCGATGGCAGAACGACAAGGGCGAACAGATCGAACCATCCACCTTCATCCCGGTCGCTGAGCGCAGCGGCCTCATTGACGCGCTCACCGACTCGATCGTTCGTGGGGCTCTGCGCCAATGGGTCAGCTGGCGGGAGCAGGGGATCAAGGCCAACGTCGCCTTCAATCTTTCGGCGTTGAGCCTCAGGGACGTCTATTTGCCGGACTATCTCCACGGGCTGTGCCTCCACGAAGACGTTCCTCCACAATTCGTGACGGTGGAGGTGACAGAGGGGGCCACTCAGCACGTCGTGCGGCTGCTGGATACGCTTACGCGCTTTCGTCTCAAGGGGTTCGGCCTGGCGCTCGACGATTTCGGCACCGGCTATTCGTCGCTGCTTCAGCTTCGTCAGCTTCCTTATTCGGAACTGAAGATCGACCGATGCTTCGTGAGGGACGCCACCGCTTCCAAAGAGTCCCGGCTCATCATCAAGGCTGCGATCGATCTGGCGCACGGATTTGGCTTGGTCGCGACCGCCGAAGGGGTTGAGAACGTCGGCACGCTGAACCTCCTGAAGGAATTGGGCTGCGACTTTGCGCAAGGCTTCCTGGTCGGCCGCCCCATGCCAGGCTCAGCATTCGCGCCCTGGCTGCTCGAACAGGCGCCGTCGTGGCGGTCGCACCAGACGGATCTCGCAATCTGGGAAGCGGCGGCGCGCGATGCGGAGGCAAATGGCAGTCGGTGAGATGACGGTCGGCGCTTCGGCTGCGGCTTAGACTCGTTCCCGGTCGGGTTGAACGGGAACGGGTCCGGTTTGGTTTGTTTGCCGTGCTTTCCGAGCCGTCAGGTGATTCCACCTGACTTGAAAGCACTCCAGGGGGCCTCGTTACAGCCTTTTGGAGTCAACCCGCCGGCGCGGCGTCGGCCGGTCGGGAGCCGATCTTGACGTCGAGCGGATCTGCGGCCGCCCACCGGCCGTGCTCGTGGCGTCGCAGTGGCCGCGCGCAGGTCTCGCAAAGCGTGGCGTAACCGCCAGCGCGTCTGACGATCGCACTGAGCGAGGGCTGATGACGCCCAAAAAGGCAGCGCAAACTCACGGCCTGACCATAAGCGGATTGTTCCGCTGCGCCAGCGGGGTTCAGTGCGCCCACTCGGATTGCGGGCGGGTGTTGCGCTGGGGCCGCAGTCTGGAGCGCGGACGAAACAAGATGCTCATCGGCTGCACCGGCGCGAAGCCCGATTCAATGGTCAGAACGGTCCGAATTAGCGGACGGTCGGCCCAATTGCGGGCGCTGCAAAAGCGACGGCGTCGTGCGAAGGAGAGGCGCATCCGCCGTGATCCCCCTCGAGCTTATCTGTTGGTCGGGGCCTGCT
>JALYNE010000292.1 GCA_030773375.1 Pseudomonadota bacterium | reverse complement strand
GAGTTCGTGACGATCGCCAGCATCGTCGACAAGCTCCGCAACAAAGCCAGCAAGACGCCTGCCGGTGGCTGGGTCGAGGGCTTCTTTTTCGACGACACGAAGGTCAAGGACAAGCGCCAGCTCACCATTCGCGATCTCGACCAAGTGTCTCGAGACCACCCGGTGGCGGTTCATCATCGGGGCGGCCACACCTCCTTCTACAACAGCAAGGCCTTCGAGCTGGCCGGCGTCAGCAAGAACACGCCCAACCCGCCCGGTGGAACCTTCGACCGGGACGCGAACGGCGAACTCAACGGCCGGGTCACCGATCTCGGCCGACCCGTGCTCGGCCGGGTCGGCCAGCGGCCGACCTATACCCCGGAGCAGAAGCTGCAGCGGACCCGCGATGCGCTGGCCCACATGTCGAAGCAGTTCGTCCGCTACGGTTTAACGAGCGTGCACCATCAAGGCGGCGATCTGGCTGCTCTCCAGCAGGTGCGGGCGCGCGGGGACCTTCTGCACCGGGTGAGCTACGAGGTAAGCGGCAAGGTGCTGGACGGAATGATCGCCAGCGGCATCCAGACGGGTTTCGGCGACGAATGGCTCCGGTTCGGCGCCACCTCCGAGCATACCGTGGACGGCTCCTTCTCCGAACGGACGATGGCGCTCAGCATGCCCTATCCCGGCGTCCAGCCGCCCTATCACGGGAATGTCACGGAGACGCAGGAGGAGCTCGACGCATGGACGGAGCGGGTGCATCGGGCCGGCATCCAGGTCAACTGCCACGCCAATGGCGACGTTGCGATCGATATGGTTCTGAAAGCCGTCGAGCGGGCGCAGCGGCTCTTCCCTGTGGCCGCCTCGCGTCCCAAAATCACCCACTGCACGCTGATGAACGACGATCTGCTGCGGCGCATGAAGGCGGCCGGCGCGATCCCCGCCGCCTTCACTTCCTACTTATACTACAATCCGGACAAGTTCGAGTTTTATGGCGAAGACCTTCTGAAGCGATCGATGGCCTTTCGCTCCTTCATCGACGCCGGCATTCCCGTGGTGGCCGGCTCGGACTTCAGTCCGGGGCCATTCTCCCCCTTGATGGGCATACAGGGAATGGTGACTCGCACCGGGTGGAACGGAAAGACCTGGGGCGCCAATCAGCGGATCAGCGTGGACGAGGCGCTGCGGGTCAATACGTTAAACGGTGCCTACGCGTCCCATGAAGACGGGATCAAAGGCTCCATCACCCCGGGCAAGCTGGCGGATTTCGTCGTTCTGGCCGACGATCCCCACCGCGTGCCGCAGGACAAGATCAAGGACATCAAGATCGTCCGCACAGTCACAGGAGGCACCACCGTCTTCCAAGCCTGAGACAAGAGCTTGGGATGCCTGTTAGCAAGCCAAGGGAAAGCTCTATATTGTTTCCGGGCTATGCCGAAATCGACGATGTTGCGCCGGGCCTTCCTCGGTCGACCAAGCCGTTCCGGGACGCGGAACTTGCCGAGAGCCTCAGAACGTTGATGGGTCCGAGCGCCATCACTGGGTAAGGCGGCGTTGGTGGACAGGCGTCCAGGAGCCTTCAAGGGCGCGCGATTTCGCCAGGACGGCTCTGGAGAGTTCACCTCGACATCATGGATGGGCCGATCGCCATACCCTCGGCTACGGATTGCCGGGGGTGAGCGCCTGATCTAGGGTGTTGTCCATGAAAAGGCTGCGGGGACAGGAAGCGTTTGAAGAGGCGCAGGCGCCTGCCGCGCCCGTCGACGATGATCCGCCGCGCGACACGGCCGCCGCCGATTACCGGCGCGACCGGCTGCTTGCTGCATTGACGCTCATTGCCGGCGTGGGGCTTGCTGTGGCGCTGCCTTTCGCCCTCCGAGCGGGGGCGGAGTTCTTCCTCCCGGTGACTGCAGCTCTGGTGATTGCGGTTGCGCTTGTCCCGCTGCTCGAATGGTTCGAGCGCCGCCGGGTCCCTTCCGCCCTCGCCGCGCTCATTTGCGTTCTGCTCTTTATCGCCATCGCCAATATAGCCGTCGCCTCGATCGTGCTCCCGGCCACCGAGTGGATGCGCCTGCTCCCCGAGCGGATGCCGCGCATCCGGGAGACGCTGGAGCCGCTCCTCGACGTCTATGCGAGCCTGGAGCGGTTCATCGATGATCTCATCGGCGAGTTCGGTGGAGACGACGGGCCGCGGACGCGGACCGTCACCGTGGAGCCGCCGAACTCGATGCTCGATCTTATCGCCACCTCCGCCCCGCACGCGGTGGTGCAGATGTTCTTCGCGATCCTCGTGATCTTCTTCTTCCTTGCGGGCTGGACCCGGATGCGCAAGCAGACGATCACGACGCGGACCAGCTTCGACGGGGCAATGACGACCGCTCGCGCCATCCAGCAGGTGGTGGATGCGACCTCCACCTATCTTGGCACGATCACGCTGGTGAACGTAACCGTGGGTGGGCTGGTGGCGCTGGTCTTGTGGCTGCTCGGCATGCCGACGCCTTTGATGTGGGGCGGCATCGTCGCGGTGTTGAACTACGTGCCCTATCTCGGTCCAATTGCCGCGGCGCTGCTGCTCGCGCTCGGCGGACTGATGGCCTTTGCGGACCCGTGGTATGCGATGCTGCCGGCGGTGACCTTTGCCGCCATTCACCTCGTGGAGGCGAACGTCATCACGCCCTCCTTGGTGGGACGCCGGCTCACCATAAACCCGTTGCTGATCCTCGTCGCGCTGAGCTTCTGGGCGTGGGTTTGGGGGACCACGGGCGCGCTCCTCGCGGTGCCGCTCCTCATCATCATGAAGACCGTGCTCGACGCCGCAGGGAGGCCCGACATTGCCGGCTTCCTATTCGAGGAAGGAACGCTTGCCGGCACCGCGCATGAAAACCTCGAGGAGGCAGGCTGAGCCGCTAAGCGGAAGGCCGTGAAATATCGAGCCGGACGTTGCTTGACAGCCTATCGGCGGTCGCCTAGTCCGCGGCCCACAGCATCACGCGGGTGTAGCTCAGTCGGTTAGAGCGCCGGCCTGTCACGCCGGAGGTCGCGGGTTCGAGCCCCGTCACTCGCGCCATTTTCTGAAAATAGCTCCCTCCTTTGCGGGGCCCACCGGTTGCTCGTGCGGGTAGCACAAGCCCGCAAGCGCACAGCTGAGGTGAACATCCGACATCCCGCGTACGGCCCGTTTGTTGAGCGATCACCGCTCCGCTCGATCCAGCTCGGTGCCGCAATAGCCACCGGCCGAGAGTGCCGGTCGCCGGCTTCGGCGCCCCCAGTGGCCGCGCAGAAACGTGTCCCGCTACGTGTTCACACGTAACGCGCATAAGCGATTATTCAGGGAGGAAAAGGTAAAGGGCTTCCTCAAACGGGATAGCTTCCACCATGTTCGATGTCGCGATTTCATTGGCCCTGGCTTCGGCAGCTTTGGGCTCTTTTGCTCAGGCAGAACCACAAATGACCACGCCTCTCCCCAGGGATGGGAATATTGCGATCAAGGAGGAGCTGTGCGCTGCAAGGCGCGCCGGCACTGTTGAAGCGTACCAGCTCTTCATCGCCCGCCATCCCGGACACGCTCTGGCCGAACTCGCCCGACGAGAATTGTCCGAGCTCCGCTCCAAGAGGGCACCGGAAGGCAAGTAGACGCCGCTTTCCGTCGTTGCGTACCTAGGATTTCTGAAATGATCACCAGAGTGAGTCAAACCGGCCAGGCCGCCATCGACGGGCTGCTTGGGGAGTATAAGTGGGCCTCGGCGGCGCTGACCTACAGCTTCCCCGACAGCAGCTCGGATTACCCCGCGGATTACCCGGGGAATCGCCCAACAACGGGGTTCTACCAGCTGAATGCCGAGCAGCAGGCAGCTGCCGGCCGTGCCTTCGCTTTGTTGTCGTCGTTCAGCAGATTGACCTTCACGGCCCTGTCGCCGGATCAAGACAGCGACGCTTTTCTGCGGCTTGCCGGGAGCAGCGTGCCCGAGGTGGCCGACGCCTTTCCTCCACAGCCGCATTTCGCGGCCGGGGACAGTTGGTATTCGGACAAGGTCCGCTCGCCCGTGTTGGGTAATCATTCCCATTTTACCTTCTTCCACGAGATCGGACACGCGCTCGGCCTCAAGCATCCTCACGAGGACGGGCGCCCGGTTCCCGCTCAGCTGGACTCGCTTGAGTTCACCTTGATGAGCTACAAAAGCTATGTCGGTTCGGCTGAGGAATTGTACGTCAACGAGAGGTTTGGCTACCCGCAAACCTACATGATGCTGGACATTGCAGCGCTCCAACATCTTTACGGCGCGAATTTCGACTATAATTCCGGCAACACCACCCATAGCTGGGATAAGGACACCGGCGCTTATATCATCAACGGCGTTCGCCAATCGGCGCCCGGTGCCAACCGCGTCTTCATGACGATCTGGGATGGCGGGGGGATCGATACTTACGATCTGTCGAACTACAACAACGGCGTTTCGATCGACCTGAGGCCCGGTGCCTGGACAACCACCTCAGCGGTGCAGCTGGCCAACCTCGGCAACGGCAACTTCGCCCGCGGCAACGTCGCCAATGCCTTGTTGTTCAACGGTGATCC
>JALYNE010000291.1 GCA_030773375.1 Pseudomonadota bacterium | reverse complement strand
CGACCATCTGCGCCAGGAGGTATGCGTCCTGGCCCGAGCCCGAACCAAGATCGAGGATCGACAGCCCCTCGACAGCCTCCGGCGCGACGAGGCCGCAGCCATAATAACGCGCGCGAACCTCGTCATGCACATTGGCCAGCGCCGCCCTGACGGCCGTCGGCGGAGCCTCCAGCGTGCAGCAGGCGTCGGTCCTGAGGTCGGCCGAGCTGGAAAGCATCTGCCCGTAATAAGTGCGGCTGTTCTCGATGTTCATGCGGTTCCTCTGGCTGGAGACCGAGCGATGGTACAAGGGTGTTTCGGCTTCCCAAACGCGTGAGCCCCATCCTGGCTCCGGAGAATGAATGGCCGATACGCATGACGTGATCGTGATCGGGGCCGGAGCGGCCGGATTGACTGCTGCTGGCGGCTGCGCGCTGTTCGGGCTGAAGGTTGCGCTTGTCGAGAAAAGCGCGATGGGCGGCGATTGCCTCAACACCGGCTGCGTTCCCTCCAAAGCCTTGATCGCAGCGGCGGCAAGCGCCCAATCGGCGGCGACGGCTGACCGCTTCGGCATCCAGCTGAACGGTCGGCAGGTCGATTTCCGCGCCGTGCACGCTTACGTTCGTCGTTCGATCGAGCGGATTGCCCCGAACGACTCGCGCGAGCGGTTCGAAGCGTTGGGGGTGGAAGTGATCGCCGGCAGGGCTCGCTTCATCAACGAACGGAGCGTGGCAGTCGCGGACCGGACGCTTTCAGCGCCTCGGATCGTGATCGCGACGGGATCGCGGCCGCGTGTTCCGAACGTTCCGGGTCTTGGCGATGTGCCGTTCCTCACCAACGAAACCTTGTTCGATCTCACCGAACGGCCGCGGCATCTTGCGATCCTGGGCGGCGGCCCGATCGGAATCGAAATGGCGCAGGCCTTTCGGCGGCTCGGGAGCGAGGTCACCCTGCTGGAGGCCGGTCGCTGCCTTTCTCAAGAGGATCCGGATGCCGCCACCATCGTACTCGCGCGTTTGCGGGCGGAGGGGGTCCGCATCGACGAGCAATCCCGCGCCGCCAAGGTGCGCCGGCAAGGCGGGGACATTTGCATCGCCGACGAGTCAGGCCCCGCGATCATGGCAAGCCACCTGCTTGTCGCCGTTGGGCGGTTCACCGACTTTGACGGGCTCGAGCTTTCGGCAGCAGGCGTTGCGTCCGGCGAGAACGGGATCCGGGTCGACGAGCGGCGGCGAACGTCCAACCCGCATATCTACGCCATCGGGGATTGCCGGGAGGGGCCGCGTTTCACCCATGTTGCAGGCCATGAAGGCTCGGTGGTGGCGCTGAACATCGCGCTCGGTTGGCCGGCAAAGGTGGATGTCCGGGCGCTGCCGCGCGTCACCTACAGCGATCCCGAGCTTGCGCAGGTCGGGATGACCGAAGCCGAGGCGCGAGAACGTTTTGGCAGCGTCGACGTGCGAACGGCACCTTTCAGTCACGATGATCGTGCAATCACCGCGGACGAGGCCGAAGGTTTCGTGAAGATGGTGCGGGCAAAGCGCCGCCTGGTCGGCGTCACGATCGTCGGTGCTCATGCCGGCGAAATGCTGCTGCCCTGGAGCCTCGCCATCCGAGGGAAGGCATCGCCTTTCGCGATTGCAGACGCAATCGTCGCATATCCAACGCGGACGGAACAATCAAAGGCAGCGGCCTTCGCGGCCTATGAGGGCTTGATCTTCCACCCCCATGTGAAAAGATGGGCCGCCCTGCTGGCGCGGCTTCGCCGCCGCTGACAGCACGAGCCGCCGCATGAGGCGACGGCGCGTTGGCTGAAGGGATTATTGGAGACAGCGCTGTTCGTGCTAACGGCGGCCGGGGTCCGGTCACGCGGCTCCCGGACGCTTCGGCCGAGTTCGGCCGGAGCGTCCTTGTTGCCACCTCGAATTAGAACGCCTGAACGGCTGCTTCGCACACTTGCCGTTTCATATTCGTTCGACCCGCTTCCGGCCACTTCCCGCCGGCCGGCTAAGCGTTCTCCTCGTTCCTCCTAACGGGGCGACGCTCCCGAACACGGGATGCGCCGAAGGTAAGAAAAGGAAGGTCATATAAGAAAGGTCATTTTCTGACTATTTCTGTTGACGGACGGCCGCCGCCGTGGGACAGCAGGCTTGGCAAGCGGAGTTCTCCCTTTCTTCGCAGCCAGTTGGGGGTGGGGGCCTAGCGGGGTGGGCGCGCTAGGCTCCTCAGCCGATCCTTCGAACAATTTAGATGAGCATCTGCAATGAGCAGAGCTCACAACGGGTATTTCCGCGTGTCCAAGAAGCTTCCGTCCCTGACCGATAATGAAGGCGCTCTTCTCGCCCTCGTTCTGAGGCGCCAGCCGGTCTCCGCGTACCAGATCGGCCGCGCCTTCGACGACTCTCCGATCCACACGCTGAACACGAGCAAGGGCAAGCTCTATCCGCTGCTGCAGCGGCTGCACGAGCGTGGCCTCCTCAGCGCGACTGTGGTCGAGGGCGACCGCCGCCGTACTCAGCTGTTCGAATGCACCGAGGCGGCTCGGGCGGCGCTCAAGGCTTGGGTCTGCTCTATTCGTCCGGAGCACGACCTTCTCCACGATCCGCTCCGGAAGAAGCTGCAGGCATTCGATCTTCTCACGCCAGACGAGCAGGGGCGGTGGGTCGCGGAGGCGAGTACCCGCCTCCGAGCGCGGCTCGCCGAGGTCGAGGCGTTCAACGCCGACTGCGAAGGCCCTTGGGGACCGCTGATGAAGGACAACGCTCGCGAAGCGCTCGAGGCACGCCTGCGCTGGCTGGAGCGCCTCGGCGAGTCGATTGCAGCGGCGGGGCAGGGCCAGCTCTGATGCACGCGCTCATCATCGAGGATAGCTACATCCTGGCGATGACGATCGAGGACGCTCTGCGCCCGCTCGGTTATGTCTCGTTCGACCTGGCGCCCAACGTGGCCGCGGCACTTGCCGCCGCCGAGGACCGATGTCCGGACCTGATCGTCGCCGACCAGCGCCTCGACACCGGGACCGGCACCGAGGCCGTGCGCCGCATTTGTGCGGGAAAGCCAATCCCGGTTGTCTTCGTCACTGGCAGTGCGAGTGAAGTCCGCGCCGAACTCCCCCTTGCCATAATCGTCGACAAGCCCTTTGGCGACGCCGCCCTGCACGGGGCGATCATGCGAGCGGTGGCAAATCCATTTGGCGGATGAGGGACTGGGCCAGGGTGCAACACTCAATGTTCGCCATGGGTCAGCAAGCGAGTATCCCTCCAGCTTCCGGCGAACGTCCGACTACGCGACCATAAGCCCAGAAGTGGACGTTCCGGTCCCGGCCAATACTCACCATTCGGCTAGCGGCCGATCATGACCGCGAAGGAGATGCAGCATGGGACGATCTACGATCCGGACCGGGACGGTTCACCCTGCCCAATGAGCAGCTGCGTAAACGCCCAATGCGATCACGGGCTGAGCCAGAAGAATCCAGCCCAGCCACTTCGCCTCACCTCCGTTGCCACAGCAAGACGTCGAAAGCCAAGCTGCCTCCTGCTCCCTTCTAGCTTCGGCGGCAGGATCAGACACGCCCTATAGACCTCGCAATATCGTCAACCCTTCGGTCGAGAGGGGTAACCGGCGTTAGTGGTGGCCTTCATGAGGGCAGCTACGGTCGTCGCCTTGTCATCGAACACGACCGTAGCCGTCTTCGCCTCGGTCGAAACTTGGACGCGCTTCACGCCCCGGACTTGGCTGAGACTCTTCTTCACGGTCGGGACGCAGGTGACGCAGGACATATTGTCCACGGCCAAGGTGACGCTGCGATCGGCGGCCAAGGCTGGCGTACTGGCGAGCGCGGCGGCTGACAGAAAGGCGAAGGTGATGGCTTTCATGGTGAGCTCCTTACGATTCGAGGAATTGAACGGCGACGTAGGGGAAGGCGATCGCCGCTATGACGAGGATCGTCGTCAGCCAGAGGGCTGTCTTGAGGACACGGTTCGAGGAAGGGCTGGCACAGTAACCGCCAGCATCGCACTGCCTCGCGGGTGGCCGATACACACGAACAAAGCCGTAGATCAGAGCCGCCGCCGCGAACGCGACGAAGATCGGCTGATATGGGGCAAGCGCCGTAAGGTTCCCGATCCAGGCACCGCTGATCCCCAGCGTGAAGAGCGCCAAGGGAACCACACAGCACGACGCCGCCCCGATGGCGCCTAGCACTCCGGCTGCGACTGCTAGCCAGGTGCGATCGCCCTCGGTCGCGCTCGCAGCGCTTCCGTCATCGGAGGTCTTGATGATCATCGCTTCAGCCACTCATCCCTCTCTGAACACCCGGATAGCACCTGGAGTAACTCCAGATTCAAGGAGTCTTTTTCAATTATTATCCTGCACAGCAGGAGAGTTTGCTGACATCCTTGTCGAAGGTCTGAGCAGCCAGCTTCAGGCCCTCGACCGTGGTCAGATACGGAAAGATCGATTCAGCAAGTTCATCGATGGTGAGGCCGCACCGGATCGCAATAGCCGCCGTCTGGATGCTGTCGGCCCCCTCAGGCGCAAGGATGTGGGCGCCAAGCAGCTTCCTGCTCTGCCCGTCAGCGACGAGCTTGA
>JALYNE010000290.1 GCA_030773375.1 Pseudomonadota bacterium | reverse complement strand
CCGCCATTCTTCAGCGCATGAACGATCCCGCTAAGCACACGGCGGTCATCCTCCCGCTCCTTGCCTCGCGTATCGGTCGGCAACAGTGGCTCAATCCGAGCCCACTGCACATCGGAAAACCAGAAAACTCAGCCATTTTACCACCTCCTCGCCAGGCGGTGAATCACAACCGTTTAACCGATGGAACCCTCTTTATGGGTCCGGACCCTAGGACCCTGCTCTGCCCGCGGGAAGCATCCGTCTGCCCTGGCTCATCAGAGCCGTCCACGGATGCTCAAAAATGCCAAACCTATACGCAATTAGAATCGCATTTTTGCGCCTCTGCGTAAGGCTGAGGCCCCGGGCTCGATAAGTGATTGGGTCCTTCTTCACGCCCGTGCCTCTGCCGGCGCATCGGGTGCAGCCGCCGCGATGTCACGTTCAAGGAGGCCAATTCGATAGGCGATCACGCGGGTTGTGAATTCGGTCTGATCGCCATTGCCCATTCGTGCGAACTCGGTGGACAGCCGCTCCGACGGGTCGCCGTCGAGCTCGCGGCGGACGCGGTCAAGCACTTCCTGGATCAGAAGGCAGGCGGCGCCGATATCATCGTCGTATTCGGTATCGCGCAATGTCTCGAGCAACTCGAGGCGAGACCGAACGCTGTCGACGAGTTCCTGTGCATACGCCGCTTCCTCTTCATTCAAATCGCGATCGACATTCGCGAAGACGGCGGAGATCTGGAGGAGCACGTTGAATGCGTCGGCGAGCGCGGCAGCAGCGCGCTCTTCGAGGAACGGGTAGGGTAGATGGCCTGCCCATTTCGCCGCGAAGTCGATCAGCGGGAGGAAGTTCTCGTAGACGACACCGGCGAGCGCGGCGACCAACATGCCGTTCCGCACGGGCGCAATACTGACGCGGTGCGTATTGGGAAACTGGCGGACAACTTCGGTGAAGTTGTCCGCGAGCGTCATGTAATCGATCAGGTGGTTGACCGGCAGGAGCACGGCATAGTCGACGCGAGGCCAGTAGGGTGCGCTGGGATCGTCCATCGGGCGCGAGACCACCACTGCCTCAATATCCTGGGCGGCCAAGGCGGCGCGAATCTGCTCCGTTATCAATTGTGCCGTGCGGCGAGCGCGCTCGCGCGCGTCAGCGGCGAAGCGGATGCGCGCGCGCCGGTTTCGGCTCGTCCGTTCGGCATTGAGCTGCGAACGCCGAAAGGCGTCAGGATGGGCGTGAGCATCGCCGAGGATCGCGTCCAGATCGTTTAGCGTCTCTGAGAGCACTTGCAGCGCGTCGATCGGCGCCGCTTCGATCCAGCGCCAGCTGTCGGCCGACAGCAGCGCCTCGGACTGTGCGTGCAATTCTGCTGCGTTGACGGATGCAAGGATCGGCCGCTCGATCGCGCCTCCCAGATCCTGGGCAAGTTTGGTGACCGAGGTGATGAAGTCGAATGCCTGATCGGCCGTTGAATATTCTCCCTGGTCGCGCGCCGACCGCGCAGCTGATCCTGCCGCAGGCGGCTCGATGAACGAATTGAGCAAAGCACGGACCGCCAGCAGCATCTCAAAGCGCTGGTCTGCGCGGAGACCCCGGCAATAGAGCTCGGCCGCATCGGCAAGCATTGTGGCCAGCTCGTTGATTGCGCTGGCGAGCGCATTTGCCCGACCGCTTTCGGTGGTTGGCCCAGTGCGGCTTTGTATCACCCGTAACGCAGCCCGGTTCCAAGCAACGCGGACCGGCGAAGGCAGGTTTTCGCGCGGGATACGCTTCACCGCGATCGGATGACCCTGGAACCCGGCGGGGTTCCCGTCCCATCCAAGCATCGTAGACGCGGCGATATCCGCAGTTGGAACCGCGGCGAACAGCCGTTCGCAATGCGCCACGACGGTATCGTTCGGGTTGGGGTGGATCGGCTCTCCCTGGAAGCGCACGTCCGAAGAGACCACTAAGGCGCCGTGCTCGGCTTCGACTTCTGGTCGTGTCACCCACGCAATCTCATGGTGGATGCGCGAAAGCAGATGGTCTGTCCCGCCGAAGCAATCAAGGAGGCGCTGCGCAGGCTCGAAGCCGAATTCGCGAATAGTTGCGGCCACCGCGAGCCCTTGCTCCAGGGGGACATTGCTCCAGTCACCCGCGGGGAGCGAAGAGAAGCGAGGGGCCGGGGTCATCGTCGGCATTGGCACAAGCGAAGCTGCAAGCTCGTGATACTCCTCAAGACCGGCATCAATCTCGGCAGGCAGGCCGCCAATGCGCGCCAGCAATCCCGCGCGAAGGTCGCCCTGGGCGACTTCCGGCAAGCGGGCGCTCGCGGCGTCCAATTTCGCGAATTGCGGCATCTCGAACCTTGATCCCGCAAGTGCGAAGGTGAAGGCGAGGCTGGCGTGCCGCGCATCAAGGCCTTCCGCCTCGACGATCGCGGTCCAGCGCTCAGCGACGCGGTCGCAGGCGACCAGGCCCAGACCGTGGAAGATGGATGCACGTTCCGTCGTCGAAAGCGAGCCTGCGCGGGCGGCCAGCGCGTCCAGCAGCGCATCTTCGGCATCGGGTAGTGCGCGTGCCAAATGGGGAAGGACGATAGAGAAATCCTGCGCTCGCAGCACATCGGCCATCTCCGCAAGCTCTATCTCAATGCTGCGGGGTAGTTGCTGACCGAGCGCCGCGTACAACCCCGATGAACGGATCTGGTGGAGGCCTCCAAGCGAGCCGTCGCCGCCGATCCGCACCGCATGCTCATCGACCAGCCTCGCCAATGCACGCGCGAACGCCCCCGCGCTCAATCCCAGACGCGCGCGCAGCCGCTCGGCTTCGACCGCACCGCCGAAGCGCGCAGCCGGGATCACCGCCTGAAGGATGGCGAGTTCATCGTCGCGCGCCTCGACTAGCCGGCGGCGCACCTGCGCGTCTAACGTGTCCTGCAGCCGTTGGCCGCTCGTCAGCAGGTGCCCATATTCGAGCAACAATCCTTCGCTGCGCTCGAAGGGCTCTCGCCAGTGTAGGAAGGCTAGGTCGCGTTTCTGGCGGAGCGCCAGCCATATCCGTTCGGCAAGCTCCGGATCGAGCACCGGTCGGGCGATGGCTGTCGATGCCAGATTTCCTAGAAGGAACAGATCCTCCTCTCTCACCGTGCCGAGCAACAGGACGCCGGGCTCGTGCCGGAGTTCGGCCGCCAGCGTCTCCCAAATTAAGCTAAGGTCACGACCCACGTCATCGAGCACGAACCCGACCGGGCGTTGTGCCGACGCTTCAAGGCTGCGCGCGAGCTGAATCAGCAAATGCGCCTCGCCGACCGTGGCCCGCCGCAGCCGGTACCAGCGGACCGCGTGGCGGTTCTGGTAGGCGAACAGCCAGGCTGCGGCGGACTTGCCACTTCCCGAAGGTCCGGCGATGAGCGTGCATCGCTGCCGCTGCAGGCCTGCAGCGACATCGGCGATGAGGTCCGGGCGCTCTAAGACGAGCCCTGAGGCGACATGGCCGGGCGCGACATCGACGCCTTCGTAAAAATAGGGCGTGTCAAGAGGCTCAAAGGTGACCGCCTCACAAAGCCCCTCGGCGATGGCTGGAGAAAGGCCATGGTGGTCGACAAGGGCCAAGACTGCGTCGAGTAGGCCCTCGACATCGTTTGCCCCAACCGCGGCCGGCTGATCCGCGGATGCGCGATAGTTCCGATCGGCCTGCTCGCCTACGAAATGGCGGAGCCGGTGCGCCGCTAGCCGAGCCACTGCGTCGGCAATGCCGCGGCGCTCGGTGATCAACGCTACGCACCCGTCCAGCGGGTTGGAGATGCTGACCAATGCCGCGGCCCCGAGAAGGTACGCTAGCGTCAGGCCGGATGAGGCAAGGAAGTCCTTAAGATGCGGCTCAAGGAGCGCGGCGTTGTGGGCATTGTCCTCGAGGCTACCTTCCCAACCTGTTTCGATAAGGTCCTGAGGCGGACGCTCGAGCAGGACCACGATTCGGCAAGCGCCGGACCTTAGCGCTGCGGCATCGGCCGCCCCGGCCGATTTGATCAGGATCGCGGCGAGTTCGGCGGTGGTGAACCGCCCGCGCGGATCGTGGCGCGCCTTGACCTGGACGCGGATCTCCGCCGATCTGCCATGAAGCGTGATGTCGTCGACGCCTTCGGGCACCATCGCTGCGGCATCGAGCTCATCAGCCCACATCCGGGTTGCCAGCCAGGCGCCGGCGGCATCTTGGAATCGGAATCCCCGGCCCGCACGCGCGCCGGCCCGGCTCCCTACCCAAAGGGCCAGATCGATCTGGATTGTATCGCCGGCGCGCCTCATTCACTGAATCTAGGCATTGTGTCGCCGGAGAAACAGACCAGCTGTCGCTCAGGCGCTTGATCTGCGGGCGGTTCGTGCCCAGGCAGTCGGGTATCCGATGACCGAGGACGCTGAGCGTCATGGGGCTTATTCAACCGATGTCGAGGAGTTGCGACTCAAGCACGCCTGCCTTGGGGCCATGCTCCCGCACTAGGTCACCGACTCATAAAGCGCATCCAAATTCTGGCTGAGGCGAGTTTGACGAGTGCGAGGTAGTTTTCGGCGTATTTTTCGTATCGGGTGGCGATGGCGCGGAAATGCTTGAGC
>JALYNE010000289.1 GCA_030773375.1 Pseudomonadota bacterium | reverse complement strand
CTGTTCTGCCTGATCGAGCACCCGCATCGTCTCGCCGTCCAGCCCGGGCGCCGAGGTGGCGCCGCTGCCCGTGACGGTGGGAACGCGGCCGAGCGCTTCGTCGGTTTCCCGACGCGCGGCTTCGGCGCTGCCGCCTGCGCGGGCGATCAGCCCCGCCGCCATGCCCTGCTCGTCCTCGAGCAAGGCTTTGAGCAAGTGAATGGGCGCGATCCGCTGATGATTGTTGCGAACCGCGACGGTTTGCGCGGACTGCAAAAAGCCCCGCGCGCGTTCGGTAAATTTCTCTAGGTTCATAGCCCCTGTTCTCCTTCGAGGAGGATGTAGTGTGTCTTTTTAGCAACACAAGAGCCCACGCCCAATCAACGCCGCAGGCACGCAGCCGTTGCGCGTTCAAGTCATTGCCAGTGCAATCTTTCGTCGCCCCGCGAAGGGTAAACGGCCATGGGCCGCGAGGAGGTTGTCGATGACCAGAATGTCTCCAGGGCGCCAACGGTGCGGAACGGTTTCCGCGATGAGAAGCGTGCGAATGGTGTGCAGGGCCTCGAGCTCTATGTGGGTGCCGTCGCCGTAAGAGACGTTGAGCCGGAACCGCTCCTCGCTTCCACACAGCGCCATCATCTGCTCGTACATCTCCGCACCAAGCGCGGTAGGGTGGAACCCATCGGCCTGGTTGAACCAGACTTCCTCCCGCGTCATCGGGTGAACGGCCGTGGCTGGCCGGACTTGGCTCATCCGAAGCATCCCGCCGGGCTGCCACTCGAAATCGGCACCGATCCTTCGGCAGCAGGCTTCGGCTTCGCTCCTGCTGTCGGTGCCCAGCGCTTCCTGCCAGGAATAGCCGTAGCCCTTTTCCGGATGGAGATTGCGGATGTAGCGGATCTTCCTGGTCCTGAACTTGTCCACCAAGGCAGGAGGGAGGTTGTTCAGGATCCGGCGGCTGTCGCCGATCGTCGTCTCCCCGCCACTTTCGGGCGCGGTCACACAGAAGAAGTAGAGCCGCTTCGGGTAGACACCGGCATAAGAAAGCTCGTTGTGAAGCGAGAGACCGACATGGGACGGATATTCCGTCGAGCTGTAGACGCCTGGATTGGCCGCACTCAATCCGCTTCGAGGGGAGGCGCCCCCGGCATAGTCGAACAGCTTGTCCTCACCCGAAAAGGCGCTGACGAAGCGGGCAAAGTCGCCGAGGCCTGCAACGTCGAAGCCACGGAAAAGCAGAGCGCCATGGGCAAGAAGCGCATTCGAGAACAGCTCCCGGGCGCGGGCGACAGCCTGGAGCAGCGCCGCTACGCTCGAACTGCCGTTCGGCTCCACTGCCAGCGGCATTTGCCTTCCTTCGATGCTCATGCTGGCCATAAACAAGCCTCTCGTGCGCGTCCGGCGGAAACGTTGGCGCCACCGTTGCGAGACGCTTCTGGGCCGATATCGTGCCGGCCATGATCGAAGAGGATGAGCGGAGACCAAAAGATGGCGGATGCCGACCGTGATCAGGTGCTGAGGGAGATGGCGGCAAATCGCGGCTGCAAGCTGACGAAATCCCGGCGGAGAAAGCCGGGAGGCGACTTCGGCCGCTATGGCCTCAAAGATGCCAAAACGGGAGCGGAGGTTTTTGGCTTCGGCGAAAATGGCCTCACTGCGGCCGCCGAGGACATCGAGGCTTATCTCAGGGGCAGCACCGTGGCCACCTGGAGAAGATCGCTTATCGCCGCGGTGGATGAGACGGAACCAGCCCCCAGCCCGCCAAAGAGAGTGGCTCGGGTCAAGACCAGGAAGGCTGCGGCTCCTTCCCCACCGGCCCCACGGGTGGCACGGCAGCCGAAGCGAGAACGGGTGGCACCCGCGCCGCCGCCGCTCAGCATCCGTGAAGCAAAGCCTGCCGATGCAGCCGCGATTGCGGAGCTACTGGCGGCGGTCGGTTCGCAAACGACGCACGCTGACGTTTCCGCGAATTTGAAGCTTCTGAGGAGCATGGGTGAGCCGCCGCTGGTGGCGACGCAGGGACGGGTGGTTGGCTGCGCAAGCTGGCATGCCACGCCCGAGCTTCACCAGCCGGACCCGGTTGGCCGTGTCCCGATCATCGTGGTTGCCGAAGACGCTCGCAAGAGAGGCATCGGCAAGGCCTTGCTCGAGGCTGTGGAAGCCCGCCTCCGTGAGCGAGGCTGCACGAGCCTCGAGGTCACCAGCAGCCTCGCTCTTTCGGGTGCGCTTGCTTTCTACCAGGCCTGCGGCTTCGAGCGCTCGGGCTTCCACCTGGCAAGGCGCCTGCCGGGCACCGAGGAAGATCGGCTGGCTTAGGATCTGCGCATCAGCTCCTCTCCGCTCGCCGTTCCGTATGAAACGCGTCACCCCGGACTTGATCCGGGGTCCACCTTGTTTCGCGGCATCAAAGCATTGCGCCCGCGGCAGGAGGTGGATGCCGGATCAAGTCCGGCATGACGGGTTGTCGTTCGAACGAATGCCGACTTGAAACTTACTTTTGGCCAGTCCGTGTCGGCCGCTGCGCCTTTGGAGCGGCAGGGGCCATCATCCGGCCAAAGAAGCTGTCGCCGTACCAGAGCGGCGCTGTGTCCGAGTTGGCGATCTCCCGCGCGATCAAATAGTTGAGGCGCGCGAACTTTGCGCCGGCATTCCAGTTGAACGGAAGGTCCGGCTCGTCGCTCGGCTTGTGGTAGTGGGTGGCAAGAAAATCCTTGAACTGCTTCTCGCCCTCACCTGCAAAACCCGTCATCAGGAACACCGACGGGATCCCTTCGCGGACGAACTTATAATGGTCGGAGCGGGTGAACAGCCCTTCCTGGGGAAGCGGATCGGGCGACAGAGCGACGTTCATACCGGCCGCGGCGCGGGCGACGATCGGCCCCAGCGTGGAATGTTCGGAGCCGAACGCAATCACATCGCTGAAATCGTAGAGGAGGATGGGCATGTCGAGATTGACCACACCCGCGATCTTGCCGTCCACCACCGGGTGCTTGGCGAGATACTCCGAGCCGAGAAGGCCATCCTCTTCAGCCGTGACTGCGGCAAACAGGATCGAGCGGCGCGGACGAACCGGCGCCGTCGCCATGGCCCGGGCGACTTCGAGCATGGTGGCCGTGCCGGCTGCATTGTCCATCGCGCCGTTATAGATCTTGTCGCCTTCGAGCTTCGGGTCCAGCCCGTCGTGATCGAGATGAGCCATCAGCAAAACATATTCGTTGGCGAGTGCCGGGTCGGATCCCGGCAGCACTGCGACCACGTTGGGGCTGGTCAATCGGCGATTGACGCTTTGCCGGTCGACCTTGAGGCGCGGCTTCAGGGCAAAGCCTTTGGGCTTGCCGCCCTGCCGGTCCGCTTCGGCGAGCACCGCTTCGAGCGGCCTCTTCCCACCGGCAAAGAGTGCTTCGGCGGCAGCGCGGCCGAGCGTCGCGCCGACACGGATGCCGGGTGCTGCACTATAGGGACGGCCGTCGGTGCCAATCCAGGTCATGTTGCTGGATCCCGCCATCTGCACTCTGCGCGCCCAGGGGCGGCGATCCTCGTCGGCGCGGGTCAGGATCGTGACCATGCCGACAGCTCCGTGTCTATCGGCCATTCTCCTCTTTTCGGAGCTGAGATGTGCGCCCATCTCGCTCGGCGTGCCCCTGGGAAAGCCGCTTAGCACGGCGACGATCTTCCCGCGGACGTCGAGCCCCTCATAGTCGTTGAAGCCCGCCGAAGGCGCATCGAGGCCATAGCCAGCGAATACGACCGGCGCTTCCACGCTCTGCTGCGTTTCGGCTTCGCTCCCGGAGAGGATGACGTCCTCGCGGTTGCGGAACGCCCGCCCGCCGATCGTCACCGTCGCCGGGGCATCGGCGAGGCCATATTCGAGGAATGGCACCTGCTGGTACCAGCTGCCGGCTGCGGCCGGCTTCAGCCCGAGCGCTTGAAAGCGCGTCGCGACATATTTGGCCGCGATGTCGTAGCCGCGCTCTCCGGCATTGCGCCCCTCGAGCATGTCGTCTGCGAGGAACTCGACATGCGCGCGGACGCGCTCCGCCGAGAAATCCGGCTCAGCCGTCTGCGCCGCGAGGACGCCGGTGACCGAAATGCCCGCCAGGGCAGCTGCGAAAAAGGAAAGCCGCATGTGATGGTCCGTCCGATAGCGAAATGAGTTGTCGTCCGCTCCTAGCCGAACGATCAAGCTCCACAAGAGCGCGGCGCACCTTTACCCAGGCTGACTGCCGCGCATGTTCCCAGCATATGCTGCCCTTGCCTCCGAGGCCGCCAGCCCTATGTTGCGCGCAAAATTAACCATATCGAGTTAACCATATCGAGGATGTCCGAATGCGCTCGTTCCTGTTGCCGTTCGCACTCGTTTCCGCCTTCGGCCTTTCGGCCTGCACCACCATGGCCACCGCGACGGCCGATGCGAATGCAGCTGCGCCCGTAGCGGCTGCCCCCGCCCCCGCCGCAGCCCAGGCGCCGGCGGCCCGGCCCGCCCCGGTGGCCGAACTCGTCCGCGCCGTGGACATTCCGTACGAGACGTTCACGCTCGACAACGGCCTGCGGGTCATCGTCCATGAAGACCACAAGGCGCCCGTGGTGGCGGTTTCCGTTTGGTACCATGTCGGATCCAAGGACGAGCCGAAAGGCAAA
>JALYNE010000288.1 GCA_030773375.1 Pseudomonadota bacterium | reverse complement strand
CGGCGCTCAGCCCACGTTCGGGGCTCAAGATTCGGGTCGGCAGGATCGACGGATCGATCTGGAGCAAGACCCAGCTCAAGGACGTCAGGGCATACGACCCGAAGGGGCTATTCCTGGAATCGCCGCGAATCGAGGTCGAGTGGCGCCCGCTCGCCTGGCTCGGCAACCGGCTGGTGATCGACGATCTCAAGTCGGACTTCCTCGTCCTTCACCGCTTGCCGAAGCTGATCCGGGCCGAAGAGCCGCAGCCGATACTACCGGGCTTTGACGTGCGCGTAGGCCGGCTCCGCATCGCGCAGTTGCGGCTCGAGCCGGGCGTGGCGGGGCAGCGGCGGGTGGCAAGCCTCGCCGGAGAGGCCGACATCCGTTCGGGGCGGGCGCTTGTGGACCTCGATGCCATCGTCCGGGGGGGAGGCGACAAGCTGTCGCTGCTGATCGATGCAGAGCCCGATCGCAACCATTTCGACGTCGATGTGCGCCTCGATGCGCCGGCGAACAGCGTGTTTGGCGGCATGCTGGGGACCAAGCGGCCGATCATGCTTCGGATCGAGGGGGATGGACGCTGGAGCGCCTGGGCCGGAAGGGCGCGGCTCGAAGTTTCGGGCCGCCGGAGCGCCGACCTTTCGCTGCGCGCCGCCGACGGCGTCTACAGCCTTTGGGGTCGCCTGGCGATGCAGCATCTGGTCGGCGGGAAGATCGCTCGGCTGACAGCACCGGTCGTGCTGGTGAACGCGCGCTCGACCTTGGAGGACCGCCGGCTCGATGGCACGATATCGCTTCGTTCCTCGGCTCTGAAGGTCGAGACGCAGGGGATCGTCGACCTCGCGCGAAGCGGTTTCGAGGACGTGCGCATCGGGGCCGATCTCCTCAGGCCCTCCTCGCTCTTTCCCAACATGACCGGAGATCGCGTACGGCTGACAGCCCTTCTTGACGGGCCGTTCCGGCGCGCCGGGTTCGTCTACCGGATCAGCTCGCCCCGGGTCGCGTTCGACCGGACCGGATTTGAGGACGCGCGAGCCGAGGGGCGGGGCCGAATGTCCAACGCGCCTGTGGCCGTGCCGGTTCGCTTTACCGCCCGCCGCGTGACCGGCGTCGGCGACGTCGCCGGCGGCATATTGGCAAACCTCCGGGTGGACGGCGTCCTCAAGGTGACCGCGCGGCAGCTCACTGGGGAGGGGCTCAGCTTCACCTCGGACAAGCTCAAGGGCAAGCTCAGCCTGCTCGTCGACTTGGTCACTGGCCGCTATGATGTGATCCTGTCGGGCGGGCTCACCCGCTACCTCATCCCCGGGCTGGGGCTTGTCGACGTGCTGTCGGAGCTGAAGGTGGTGCCGGCTCCCGGCGGAAACGGCACGTTGGTGACGGGGCGGGGCAGGGCATGGGTGCGGCGGTTCGACAATTCATTCCTGCTCGGCCTTGCCGGCGGGCTGCCGCGGATCGAGACCGGCCTCGTCCGCGGCAATGACGGCATCCTTCGGTTCGTCGGCCTGAAGCTGACTGCGCCCGGGATCGCGATCACCGGGAGCGGGCTGCGTCGCATGGACGGGACCTTCTATTTCGAAGGATCGGGCCGGCAGGGTCAATATGGCCCGTTCGCGATGACGCTCGACGGCCGCATCGACCGGCCGAAGATGGCGATCCGTCTGGCCCGTCCGAACCAGGCGATGGGGCTGGCTGATGTGGTCCTCAATCTCAACCCGACGGCGGAGGGATTTGGCTACACGGCAGCCGGGAGATCGACCTTGGGGCCGTTCACGTCGCGCGGCGCAATCCTGTTGCCGCGCGCGCAGCCGGCGGTGATCCAGGTGGCGGCGCTCAATGTCTCGGGTACGGGCGCGAGCGGCATGCTGCGGGCAGACCCGGGCGGCTTTGCGGGAGCGTTGCAGGTGGCCGGCGGCGGCGTGGATGGGCGGCTGCTGTTCAGCCCGGTCGCAGGCGTCCAGCGCATCGAGGCACATCTTTCTGCGACGAACGCCCGCTTTGCGGGTCCGCCTCCGATTGCCGTCCGGAGTGGCAGACTTGACGGTGTGATCCTGCTCAACCCCGGCGCCACCTCCGTCGAGGGGACGCTGGCAGCTCGGGGGCTGACGCGGGGCGGCTTGTCGATCGCGAGCGTCACGGCTCAAGCGAGCCTGCGCGGCGGAGCGGGGCAGATCCGGGCGGACGTCGCCGGCAGCCGCGGCCGCGCCTTCGTTTTCCGGACGCTCGCCCAAGTCGCTCCGGGCCGTGTGCGGCTGACCGGCGGGGGAACGGTTGATCGTCGCCCGATCCAGCTTCGCGAGCCGGCGCTGCTGACCAAAACGGGCGATGCGTGGCGACTCGCGCCGACCGCGCTCACCTTTGCGGGCGGAAGTGCAACGGTCTCGGGCCTGTTCGGCCCGAACGACAGCGCCTTTGATGCCCGGATGCAGGCAATGCCGCTCACGGTGCTCGATATCTTCTACCCCAGGCTCGGCCTTGGGGGAATGGCCTCGGGTACGCTGAGCTACCGTTCGCCGATGGCGGGTGCGGCGCCCAGTGGGGCCATGGACCTGCGCATCCGCGGCCTCACCCGCTCAGGGCTCGTCCTTTCTTCGCGCCCGGTTGATGTCGGTATTGCCGCGCGGCTTGTCGGGCGGAACGCGGCGATGCGCGCAGTCGCCGTCAGCGAAGGCCGGACGGTGGGCCGCGCGCAGGCACGAATTTCCCCGATCGGCACCAGCGGCGGCTTCGCCGAGCGGCTGGCAAGCGCGCCCTTGTTCGCGCAGGTGCGTTACAATGGGCCCGCGGACACATTGTGGCGGCTGACCGGCGTGGAGCTGATCGACCTTAGCGGGCCCGCTGCGGTCGGTGCCGACATCCGCGGGACCCTTCACGATCCGCGCATTTTGGGATCGTTGCGGACCGAGCGGGCACGGCTCGAAAGCGCGGTCACGGGCACGGTGATCGACAACATCCAGTCGGCCGGCCGGTTCGACGGCTCGCGGCTGGTGCTCGAGCGCTTTGCCGGTGCGACGAAGCGCGGCGGGCGAGTGAGCGGACGCGGTGCATTCGATCTGTCGGCTGCGCGCGGCTATCCGATCGAGGTGGCGCTGCAGGCCGAGGCGGCGCAGCTTATCGACCGCGACGACCTGAAGGCCCGGGTGACCGGCCCGATCACGATCCGCTCGAACGGAGGCGCAGGCACGATCGCGGGAAATGTTGAGCTCGTCAGCGGCAGCTTCCGCCTCGGGAGCGCGACCGTAGCAGGGCAGGTGCCGCGGATCCCCGTGCGCGAGCTCAACCGCCGCGACGAGGATGCGCCGTTGCCGCGGCAGCAATCGGCCTGGCGGCTCGACCTTGCAGTCAAAGCCGACAACCGCCTTGCCGTGACCGGGCTCGGCATCAACAGCGAATGGGCGGCAGACCTAAGGCTTGGCGGCAGCGTAACCGAGCCACGGATAAGCGGCCGTGCGGACCTCGTCCGCGGCAGCTACGACTTCGCCGGGCGCCGTTTCGATCTCGAGCGCGGGGTGATCCGGTTCCAGGGCGAATCCCCAGTGAACCCCGCGCTCGACATCGTTGCCGAAGGCCGCGTTCAGGGCCTCAACTCCGAGATCCGCGTGACCGGCCGCAGCCAGCAGCCGGAGATCGCCTTTACCAGCACACCGGCTCTGCCGCAGGACGAGCTCTTGAGCCGGCTCCTGTTCGGGACTTCGATCACCAACCTTTCGGCGCCCGAAGCGCTGCAGCTTGCGGCTGCGGTCGCCTCCCTCAACAACAGCGGAGGCGGGCTTGATCCGATCAACGCCGTGCGCGCGGCGACCGGGCTCGATCGCCTGCGGATCCTGCCGGCCGACATCACCACCGGGCAGGGCACCGCCATCGCCGCCGGCAAATATCTCGGCCGCCGCGTCTACGTCGAGGTGGTGACGGACGCACGCGGCTACTCGGCCACCCGCCTTGAATACCAGATCACGCGCTGGCTTTCGCTCCTGTCGAGCGTCTCGACGATCGGCCGACAAAGCGCCAACGTGCGTGTTTCGAAGGATTATTAGAGTGCTTGTCAGTCAAGTGGAATCACCTGACGGCTCGGAAAGCACGGCAAACAAGGGAAACTGGACTCGTTCCCGGTTCAACCCAACCGGGAACGAGTCTAGGCGAGAGAATGCTCAGTGGCTTTGGGCAATAGCCCGAACACCGCCTCTGCCCGGTTGCTCCGTCGCCGATGGGCCGAGAGCCGCCCGGGCGCAGCGATGTCGGTGCCACTAAAGCTGGGCGGATAACCGGGTTTTTACTTGTTTAGAGAAGGGCCGTTGCCACCACCAAAACTTGGGCAGCAAAGGCGATCACGCTGGATGCGGCTGTTTCGACTATACGCATGTTAACTATTCCTTCACTTATACACGAGTTCTACCAGATGATGCCCATTTAGGTCTGCAGCAGCAATTCTCAATTGCAAAGGTAGACATAGTAAGTGCAGGAAACGCATCTTCATTGAGGGCGCCGGCTCCTGCCGCGGGTGCGGGATACCGAACCAGCACGGACCTGCGCCAGTTGTTCGTGCGCGTCGGCAAAGATCATTTTTTGAGCTTGGCCTGCGGCCGCTGGGCCGGCTAGATTACCGCCTGCGATCGTTTTCCTAGGGGGGCTCGTGCGCAAAACGTCTTTGGGGTCCATAATCGTTTCGGTCGCTTTGGCCGTCGGCGG
>JALYNE010000287.1 GCA_030773375.1 Pseudomonadota bacterium | reverse complement strand
AGGCGCTGCCCCTGGGTCGGTTTGTGCCGGAACCCTGGCCCACGGACCCACCTGCTGCGCCGCTTGCAGGATCAACGTGATGGACCCTAACACATGCGCTCCACTAGCAGACCTACCCTTGAAAGGTGGCTGGTCCGCCTCCAGGCTGTAGCGCCCGAACCGATCGATGTGCTCCGTAATATAGGGGCTCAACGCCGCAATCGCGTCTGGGTCGATCGACTGCCCCTCTGCCTGCAATTCCTGGAGCACTTGACTCATGACCACCACGTTATAAAAGATCGTGCAGTTCGCCACCAGATGGTTGTACTTGATGATCTTCCGCTGTGCCGCGCGGTCGTTGGTGGCGATGATCTGGTCGCCGCCGAAGGCCAGCCAGTGGACCAGGCGATTGAAGGATTCGCTTTTGTTGGTCGCCGCTTGAATCAGTGCCCGCACCGCCGGATCGGCCAGGTAGCGCAGCAGAAACTCCGTACGCAGCGCACGGCCCAGTTCGCGAAACGCTTGATACAGCCGGTTGTGGCGATTGTAGCTGCTCAAGCGCCGCAGGATCGCCGACGGCGTGATCCGGCCGGCTTTGATCGACAACGCCACGCGCAGCATGTCGGGCAGGTGCGTTTCGATCAGGCGCCAGTCAATACTGTCCGAGAACAGTTCGTCGATATGCGTGTAGTGCTCGGAGCGCTGCGGGCGAAAGAACGTCAACCGCTTCCAGTCCCGAATGCGCGGCATCAGCGTGATGCCCAGCAGATAGGCCAGCGCAAACACCGGCGCGCTTTGACCTTGGGTGTCGGCATGCACGGTGTCGGGCTGAATGGCGCTGTCGTTCTTGAGCAGGCCGTCCAGGATATAGACCACCTCCCACACGCCACACGGGATGAAATGGCTGAACAGCGCGATATAGGTGTCCGAGACGTGGTAGTAGCCGATGCCGCCATAGCCACCGTAGCGAATGTGATACTCGGCCAGCAGGTTCTGCTCGTAGATATCCCACTTGGTGCCGTCGGCCGAGACATGCTTGCCGCTGCCCCACCGTTTGGGTAAGGCGACGCGCTGGTAGCCATTGACGGTGATGGTGCTCGCTTCGTCCAACGCTTCTTCGGTGATATGGCGTTGATTGGGCCAGGCGATCTGCTTGCGATCGAGACCAGCAATCCCGCGCGCGGTCTGCGTGGGTCCTAGGTTGCAGCCATAACAAAACACGGTGACCAGGTACCGGCGCAGCGCATCGTCCAACTTGCCGGCGTGGCCGGACACCGGGCCGAACGGCGCGGTCCAGTTGAGCCAGTACGCCGTCGTGCGGAGCACGTCCAGGATGTTGACTGGCGTGATGCGTTCAGCAAAGGCGGCTTCGAGCACGGCGAGGCTTGGTGGGTCTGGTCGTCCGCGCAGCCGAGCGAGCACCGGCTCGCCGTCCTCAATGTGCAGCGCCTCGTTGGTGGGGAAAGTCGTGTCGGTCGCCTGGGCCTGCTGCTGGAGGCGCTGGCAAACATGAGCAACAAAGGCCGGCCCATCAGTGGGAAATCCAACCATCGCGCCGTAGTCCCCGACGCTACGCTGATACTCCGCCCAATCGATCAATTGCGTACGGTAGTCAGCATAGGCATCGCTCCCGACAATCGCGACATCGCCCGATTTGAGTTCAGCCAGCAACTGGGTGAACACACACACTTCAAAGTGCCGTCGGTTGATCTGCCGGGGTGATGGCACCGTGGTGTGCTGCTCAGTGAGCAGGCGCCACCAGCCCTCGGGCACCCACGACAACTCGAGGAGGGGCACCCAGCGCACGCCGCGCGCGGTGCGCTCCTCACGATACAGCGGCAACCAGTCGCCCTTGCTGCTCTCGTGATCCAGCAAGAACGCGAGCGCGTCGAGAAAGTTGGTGTTTTGGGTGGTACTCTCGAAGGTGAGGCTGCGCACGAGGCGGAACAGTGTCGGGCGGTGATTGCGGTAGCAGGCCCACAGAAACGGGAAATAGTTGTTGCCGGCATAGGCGAGATGCGCTTCACAGGCGGCCAGGATCGTCTCCGGCGGCGCCGGCAGGGCGTCACCAATCTCCGCGAGCCGCTCATCAGGCGTCCCAAGATGTTGATACGCGCGCACCAGGTCGCGCAGCGTGGCAATGAGCTCGTCGGTATGCCCTTGCTGCGCGGCACGATAGGCGGCCAGCGCCTCCTTGGCTTTGTGATGGATACTCAGCATCCGCTTGACGAACATCTCGGCGACGTCATCGCGCGCCTGCGCGGTGCGCACGGCCAGCAGTGCCGCCAGCAACGTCGCCCGCTTGGCCGGTTCGAGCGCAGCCATGCGCGCGGCATCCAACGAATTGGCCTCGGCGGCGAAGTGCTTGCGCATGAGGTCGGGCACCGCGGCGAGGGCCATCGGGACGTTAGGCAAGGTGGTCAACCAGGCCAGATGGTCGAGCAGCGCCTTCAAATGAGTCAGCGTCGGCGTGCCGGGATCGCGTTTGAGTGCGTGCCACGGTGTGGTTTTCGTGCCCGGATCGGCGATCAGGAGCTGGTCCAGCTGCGCACACGCCGCCGGCGTCAGGGTCGTCTGCACCTGCCGGTATATCCCGCGATGCACGACCGCACGGGCGTGGCGGGCCAGGCGACACAAGGGCGCGAAGGCTGGAAGTTCATAGCGCAGCCGAATCAGTTCTTCAACACCGACGTTGATCAGGTCGACCAGGTCGGTTTTGGTCTGCGCCGCCTCGACAAGGCCGCGAATCAGCAGGCGTTGGGCGACGCGATCGTAGGGCTGGACCTGCCTATACGCGCGGATGGCGGCGAGATGTCGTAGCCGGGTGCCGGACGTGTCATAGGTCTGCAGATCCGCCACGGTCAAGGGCAGGTCGACGCCTGCAATGACGTGCATCACGATCGGCGCGGGCACGTCGGCCAGCCGCACGAAGTAGCCCAGGCGCTGGAATGTTTTGAGCAGCACCAAAAAGCCAATCCGGGCGACCGGGCCTTTGGTCTGCCGCGCCGCCAGATCACACTCTGCGCGGGTAGGTGTGTACAGCCGTGCCAATTCGTCGGTACTCGGCTGGCGCTTCAAGTACGGGTAGGCGGTTTCATGAATGGCCGGCATGCTCTCCTCACCAATCCGTGTGCGTCACTCCTTGGCAACTAATCCGCTGCGCCCACCTGGCAGGTGCCGATACAGGGTGGCGGGGGAGACCTTCAGGTGGGCCGCGACATCCTCCACACGGATCGCGGGGTCGGCGAGCATCGCTTTGGCAGCGGCAAGCTGTTTCGGACCGAAGGTTGCAGGCCGGCCACCCTTCTTGCCGCGCGCACGGGCTGCCTCCAAGCCAGCCCGCGTGCGTTCACGGATGACGGCGCGCTCGAATTCGGCGAGGGCGCCGAAGATATGAAACACCAGGCGCCCACCGGAGGTGGCGGTGTCGATACTCTCGGTGAGTGAGCGCAGCTCGATGCCGCGCGCCTGCAGGTCCTCCACGGTTTCAATCAGTTGACGCATCGAGCGCGCTAGGCGGTCGAGCTTCCACACGACCAAGGTGTCGCCCGACCGTAGGTAGGCGAGGGCCGCCTTGAGTTCCGGCCGGTCGCGCTGCGCGCCGCTTGCCGTTTCGGTAAAGATTCGCTCGCAGCCGGCAGACGTGAGTGCGTCGGTTTGGAGCGCCGGTTTTTGGTCCAACGTCGAGACACGGGCATATCCGACCAGCATCTGACCCCCGAGGATTCTCAAAACGCATCGAGAGCATACAGTATTGAGAGATCTATTACAAGAGAGAGTTTTGAGAGATGCAGAGGGGCAAAAATGATGGCGCTGCGTGTACCCGAGACGGGCTCACATAAACGACCGTTTGTGAGAGACCAGGAAGGAGACTGAATCTTGCTGAAGGGTAAGGCAAAGCCCTCTTATGTCATATGGCTGTTTGAATCACGAATCGTTGCCGCACCCCTATCTCGACTGGCCCGGTGTCCATGCGAACTGTACAGTATCTAACGCGGTGCGTGTGTTGCGCTGGGTACGTCGGAAGCGGAGTGTGCATGTGGCAGCGAACGAGGCGGACGTACGGGCTGTACTTGCACGGGCAGAACGGATGGTACAGGCGTCGCCGGATGGGCTGAAAGCTGGACTGGAGCGTGGAGGTCAGAACCGGGTTTGTGGAGGCGCCGGTCTGGCGCAGCAACACCGCAACCGGGATTAGACGTTCGTGCGTTGATGAGCTGCCTGAGGCGTTTGCGACATTGTTGGTAGTGCTGGGTGAAGACGAGCTGGAGTCGCGCTTCTACATGGGGGAGTGACTGAACACAAACTGTTTTGCGCACGCACCCCGAGACCCGGATTCGCCATGTGTTATTCACGCTTTCAAGGACGCTGGTTCTGCGGCTGCCTTTGGGACTCGGGCGATGCAGCCACAAGCGCTAGTAGACCTCGGCATAGACATGATCCTCATCCGTATAGACGAGTTTGCGGCGGTAGGCGGGCGGAATACGCTGCCACAAGCGCCGCACACCGACACGACTCCGATCTCCACACGGTAGGCGATGACCTGGCGGTCGGCGGCTCACGGCGATCCAAAGCTAGTACTCTGTTACTCCTCAAATGAAGGGTAGAGCTTCTTGAGTTTGATCCGTGCGTCTTCGGTCGTGAAGCGCCACTGGATGCTCCCACCAGCGGCGTTTCTGCGCGCTTCCCAAGCCTGCACC
>JALYNE010000286.1 GCA_030773375.1 Pseudomonadota bacterium | reverse complement strand
TGAATCGGATTACACTCTGTCTGCATCGGGGAGCTCCTCTGCGTTCAGCTAAGACTTTGTCGCAAAAGAACTTTGGCACACCCAGAGCCCCGATGCACCCCACCTCAATGAGAAATCCGGGCTAGCGGCCGAGTACTGAGACAATCTGCTGCGCCGACATGCGGTCAGCGTTCCTCCCGTGCACCCCAGAAGCCCGGCTGAGGCGGCACCAGCAGGCCTTCGTGCATCGCAACGCCGCCCGCGCGATCCTCTTTCAGCCAAAGCGGGCCGTCGAGATCGGCATGATCGGCGAGGGCGGCGATGTGGAAGGCGGGAGCGATCGAAAGCGAGCTGCTGATCATGCAGCCGACCATCACGCCCAGGCCCCGCCCGCGTGCCGCTTCGATGAGGGTGACGGCCTCGGTCAGCCCTCCCGTCTTGTCGAGCTTGACGTTGACCATGTCGTAGCGCCGTTCGAGGACGTCCAGATCGGCCGCCGTGTGGCAGGATTCATCGGCGCAGATCGGCACCAGCCGCCCGAGACCGTCCAGGCACCCGTCCTCGCCTGCGGGAAGCGGCTGCTCGATGAAGGTCGTTCGAAGCTCGGACAAGACGGGCTGGAGCCGCTCCAGAAGCCTGAGATCCCAGCTCTCATTGGGGTCGACGATCATCGCGGCGTCCGGCACCTTTTCCCTGACTGCGCGAAGGCACGCCTCCGGCTCGCCCGCATCCACTTTGACCTTGATGAGCCTGGCTCCGGCAAGCGGCGCGGCAGCTTCCCCCATCCTCTCCGGCTGGTCCAAACTGACGGTGAGGGCGGTGATCAGCGGCCGAAGCCGCCCGCCGCAGACCGCCTCCGCAACGGTTCGGCCGGAAAGCTGCGCTTCCAGGTCCCAAAGCGCGCAGTCGGCGGCGTTCCGCGCGGCGCCTGGGGGAAGGAGTCGCGACAACTCGGCTCGGTCGAGACCATCGGCGAGTGCCTGCTCGACGGCGAGAAGCTGCGCCAGCACGCTGTCAGGCGTTTCGCCGTAGCGGGCGTAAGGCACGGCTTCGCCGCGTCCGAGCGCTCCTCCTTCGGCGATTTCGACGGTGACCACCTCGGCTACGGTCTTGACGCCGCGGGAGATCCTGAAGGGGCTGGCAAGCGGCCAGCTTTCTAGGCGGCTGCGGACGTTTCGAAGCATGCGAGCAGCCTGTCGGCGATGCGATCTACGCCGTGCGCGATCGGGTCCTGGCAGGGAAGGCCCAGCAAGTCTTCAGCCTCGCGGCAGGCGCGATGGGCCTCCTCCGGCCCGAGGTGCGAGGTGTTGAGCGCGATGCCAACCGCCACGACGTCGGGGCTCGTCAGCTTCGCTGCCTCGAGGTTGGCGAGGAGGCAGGTCTTAAGGTCCGGCAAGCGGCGGCCCGGCAGCCCCCGCATGTGTGGCCGTCCGCTTTGGTGGCAGAGGATCAATGCGTCCGGCTGGGATCCGTGCAGCAACCCGAGCGACACGCCGGCAAAGGAGGGGTGGAAGAGGGACCCTTGCCCCTCGACCAAGTCCCAGCCGCCATCCTCCCGCCCCGGCGACAGGATTTCCGCCGCACCGGAAAGAAAATCGGCCACCACGGCGTCGATCGGGATGCCGGATCCGGCGATGAAGATGCCGGTCTGCCCGGTCGCGCGGAAGTCGGCCGCCACCCCGCGACCTTTAAGTTCACGCTCGAGCGCGAGCGTCGTGTACATCTTGCCGACCGAGCAGTCGGTGCCGACCGTCAGAAGCCGACGCCCCGGCCGCCGGCGGCCATTGCCGATCGGCAGATGCGGGGGGGGCTCGCGAACGTCGAAAAGCTCAAGACCCAAGGCCTCGGCAGCCGCCTTGATCTCGGGGTGGCCGAACAAGCGGTCGTGAAGCCCCGAGGCCACGTTGAGCCCGGCTTTCAATGCCGCGAGCACGTCTTCAACCGCCCGCGAGGCCATGACGCCGCCCGCATTCGCCACGCCGAGAATGAGGGTTCGTGCGCCGCGTTCTGCCGCCTCGGTGAAATCGAGGTGGCGAAGCCCAAGCGTCACCGTGCAGCCAGGCCCTCGAAACTCGCCGACGCAGAGCTCGGGCCGCCAGACGGCGACGCCGCGGCAGGTCTTGACCGAAAGCTCGTCGGTAGAGTCGCCAAGATAAAGCAGATAAGGGTGCGGGATCATCCAAGGCTCACATTTGCTGCGGATCGCCGATCCGCGCGGCGATAATGTCATGGGCGCGCGAACGTCCAAGAGCAAAGCAAAAGGACACCTATAGACGCAGTCTATGAAAGGGGGCGCCGACCCCGCGGCGTCTACCGGCGACTCGCCGCGATCGCGTTTTTGACGGCGGCCACGAAATCCAGCCCGGTCCGGGACGGCGGCCGATCCTCCAGGTGAACGCAATAAATGCCGAACGAGGGCGCGTCCGCCAGCGGCCGGAAGTCGAGCTCCGGGCCGAGGCTCGCCCGCGCCGTGAATTCGTCGACGATCCCGATTCCGGCGCCGCGCCGCACGAGCCCGGCGGCGACATAATAGGTCTGGACGGAGATCGTGGCCTCACCGGGCTCGCTGTGCTGGAACGCGCTGGTGAACAAGGCGCCGACCGAGCCGGTGCCAGTCAGCTTGATAAGGTTCCGCCCGCCAAAGTGGTCGAGCGTCACGCGGTCGGGAGCGTCGGGGAGGTCTTCCTTGCGGAAGAGCACGACCAGTTCGCCCGCCCCAAGGCAGATATCGGCGAGGCGTGGGTGGTGCGATGCATCGTAGCACAAAGCGAGATCGCTGTTCCGCTCATAGAGGCTTCGGAGCATGTCTTCGTTGTGAAGGGTCTTGATCTCGAACGAGACGTCCGGATGGCGGACGCGAAAGTCCGCAACTGCGGCCGGAGCGATGTCGAGCCCGAGCGAGGGCAGGACCGCGAGCCGCAAATGCCCTTCGCCGCCGCGCCGCATATTCTTGGTGGTTTCTTTCAACGATTCGACGCGGGCGTGGAGTTCTCGCGCTTCGTGGAAAAGGACGTGCGCTTCGTCGGTCGGGACCAGCCGTCCCTTGACGATCTTGAACAACGGAAAGCCAATCCGGCTTTCGGCGTTCCTCAGCACCTTGCTCACCGACGGCTGAGACACGTGAAGCGCGCGGGCCGCACCGCTTACCGAGCCCGTCTGATAGACCGCGTGGAAGACTTCGATGTGACGCAGGTTCATCATCAGTGTGGTCCGGATGCGCCCGAATGGAATGCGCCGCAGGACCATGCCCCCTGGCTATGGTCTCGGCAACCCTCGATGCGGCCTATCCTGAGGCCGGAACTCTTCCGGCCGAACCCAGTTGGCTCCAAGATCGCCTGGAGAGGATCGCGTCCAGGCGCAGTGGAAGGCTCTACTTCATGGCCGAGCCGCTGTGACCCACATTGCCGCCCCTTGCCTCCGGCCAGGTCCGGCAGCCGACGCCATGGGCGCGCCGCGGCCGACGCTCAGGGGGCGTGACGTTCTCGCGATCACCGTCGGCATCGTCATCGGCGCCGGCATTTTCAGGACACCGGCCGTGGTCGCCGGGGCTGCGGGAAGCGAACTGGCGCTCATCTTGGCGTGGGTTGCAGGGGGGCTGCTCTCGATCGTGGGGGCTCTGTGCTATGGCGAGCTTGCTTCGGCTTACCCGGCGGTCGGCGGCGATTATCATTTCCTCGAACGGGCTTACGGGCCGCGGATCGCGTTCTTGTATGGCTGGGCCCGGCTCGCCGTGATCCAGACGGGGTCCATGGCGCTGCTGGCCTACGTCTTTGGCGATTATCTTGCAGCGATCCTGCCGATCGGGACTCATTCCTCCTCGATCTACGCGGCTTGCGCTATTCTGCTCGTCACGGCGATCAATTGGGTGGGCATCCGGCTCGGCGCGCGCGTGCAAAGGTGGCTGACCATTGCCGAAGTGGCTGGCCTGGTGGTCGTGATCCTTGCCGGGCTAATGCTTGCGCCGGCGGACGCGGCGCCGCGATCGGTCGGCGGCGACAGCGCGGCGGGGCTGATGATGGTGTTCGTCCTGCTTACGTTCGGCGGGTGGAGCGAAGCCGTCTATGTCTCCGCCGAGCTCAAGGATGCGCCGCGGCGCATGGGCTGGATCATGGTTGCCGGCCTCGCGCTCGTGACCTTGCTTTTCGTGCTGGCGAACATCGCTTTTCTAAGGGCACTTGGCCTTGGCGGGATGGCCGCTTCCGACGCCGTGGCGGCCGAGGTCATGCGGCGGGCGATGGGCGATGCGGGGGCGGCGCTCGTCAGCCTCACCGTCGCCATTGCTGCATTCACATCCGCCAATGCCACCGCCATCACCGGCGCGCGCACGGCCTGTGCGCTCGGCCGCAATTTCAAGCAGCTGCGCTGGCTCGCCCGCTGGGAAAGCGGCCGGGAAACACCGGGCAATGCCCTCGTCGCGCAAGGCGGCGTCGCGCTCCTGCTCGTCGCTGTGGGCGCCCTTGCGCCGGACGGATTCCGCTTGGCCGTTGAATATACTGCGCCCGTTTTCTGGTTCTTCCTGCTGCTGGTTGGCATTTCATTGTTCGTGCTCCGGGCACGGGAGCCCGAACGGCCGCGGCCGTTCCGAGTGCCGCTTTATCCGCTGCTGCCGGCCATCTTCTGCCTGACGAGCCTCTACCTCCTTTATTCGAGCGTCGCCTACAGCGGAATGGGCGCGCTCGTCGGGATCGCCGTGCTTGGGGCCG
>JALYNE010000285.1 GCA_030773375.1 Pseudomonadota bacterium | reverse complement strand
TCCGTACCGCCTCCGTCAATGCCCGATCTCTGCGCATCTCGAACCTCCCGTCGGGTGCAGGAGACCCAGATCCCAGATCGGACAATCAACGTGCTAACTAATCGGACATACGACGTGCTCGCGACACACGGCGCCGGAACGGCTTGGCTCAGGCCCGCTCTCTTGATAATGGGCAGCTCCCCACCACATACGAGTCGTCCCGCATCTTCTTCGCGGCATCGAACTGAGATCGTCTATATCCGCCATGGCCATCCTTAAATGTCCGCCCGACTTTGCGGACCACGCTCCCGTGAAAACGAACAAGCAACTCGCCGAAAAATACGGAGTCGGCGAGAAGACGATCACCCGCTGGCGCAAGGAAACCGGCTGCACCGCGTCGATCCGGCCATTTGCCAGCGCCGCTCTTCCCAAGCAGCACGTTCCCTCGATCAGCCCCGGCATCGCCAGTGAGGCCGCTCAATTCCTTCGCAAGACCCATCGCCCGGTCTACCATCGGATCATCGAAGGTAAGGAATTCCGGGGCCAGTATGTTGTTGGCACTCAGATCCTCAGCGAAAAGGAAGTTGTCGCGCTTGCTGAGGAAAAAGGCTTCCAGCCTTACAATGGCCTGTTCGAGCTGGCGAGCTGACACAGCCGATCGCGTGCCGGCAAGAGGCGCATTGAGCACAGCTGGCAGAGGCTCCTGCTAAGCCGTCGGAGCGCGTGAGCTTCGGGGCGGACCAACGCCGAACCTTCACCTCCCGCTACGGCGGCATTAGATGCGGGCGGCTCCCACCACTTGCGAAGCCGACGCTTCCTTCACCAAGCGGGACAGCCGCCAAGTGGAGCCCACTCAGTGCACCCTTTTTGGTGCCTTCGCTCCCACTGGCGGTTATCGCGCCAATCGGTGTCACGTTTCGATGAAGCGCATTCGGCCCAAGCACCAGAGCCGATCCCGCGAATAGAACCGCACCGATTGCCGCCTTGAAGAAGCGTGCGATGCGCGCTGGCGCGGTGAAAGGAGCTGTTGCGGCGGGGTGGTGATGCGGCCGAGGCCGGTTCGCTTCAACAACCGTGTTGACGCTGCGGTCCAGATCCCGCTGCTCAGGAAGCTTCCCCTCTGGCAATGGGTCACCGGATCGTTCCAGCGCCTCCTCATGCGAATTCTTCAGGCAAGAGAGGCGTTCCTCGCTTTGCGTGTCCACTGCCGTCACCTCGGCGAGGAAGCGATAGCCTCGGCCATAGACACATTGGATGAAGCGGGGTTCGTGCGCGGGATCATCTAAGGCCCGGCGCAACTCCTTGACGACCGAGGTCAAAGCACAGTCCGACACGATGGTGCGGTCCCAGACGGTCGAAAAGAGCATGTCTTTCGTAACGAGCCTGCCGGGGTGGGCGGCAAGCACGAGCAGCACCCGGAGCGCCTTCCTGCCCACCTTGATCGGCCCGCGAGGCCCAAGAAGCCGCTCGTCGTCAACGTCGATCGTGAACTGATCAAACTTGTAGCTCATCCCTTGATCTGCCCTGATAGTCACGTTGAGTGCTCCTGCCGCTCGACTTGTTTGCGCTAGTGGGCTTGGTCTGCTCACCTGCTGACACGCAATCTGCGCCCATTTCGGCCAGCGCGAGGTGCAATTGGCCACTTCCACCATGTGAGTTTTGTCACTGCCGCCGTGCACGAGCGTTCATCGTTTTCGCGTTGGCGCAAAAAAAGGACGGCCATCCCTGCTGGGACGCCGTCCTCCTTGACACAGCAACCAATTCGCCCGCTCTCCCGGCAGACTGGCTGAAAAAGGCTGACCTCTACTTAGCCTGAGCGGCCGCGATGACCTGGGCACGCTGTGTCCCAGCTTCAGCTTCGGCATTCGCATGGCAGCGCCGGAACTGCTGCCGTTCTCGCAGGTCGAGCGCATTGAACGAGCTGCAAACCTTGCGAATAGCCTGAGAAATCCGGCCGTCGAAGCTCTTCACACCATCGCTGGTCGCAAGGTTCAGGTCCGAATATCTGACCTTCTCGATCAGCTGATCACTGCTGAGGGTTTGCTTGCCGGCGAGTGCCGGGTTCACCGCAACGCTTGACAGAAAGAACACGAGGGGGATCTGAATGAGGTAGCGACGCATCTTCCATCTCCTGCTTACCGGGCATCATTGCCTGGCAGGACCGGTCTGCCACCGGCGCGGCGGGACATCTTGGAAGGAACGTGAAAAAAATCTGTGCCAGCATTTTTCCAGAAGGTGAATCGTCAGGCGGTCGGCACTTGGCGGAGACCCTGCACGACGGTCAGCGCATTTCCCGCATCCGCCATCTGCTCAGGAGTGATCGGCCGGTCCAAAAGCAATGTCAGCGCCTGCTCGAGCTGATCCAGGTCGACCAGATTGCGGCTCTTGAGCTGCGCCAGGAGCAAGGTGACGAGCACCAGCGCCGTCCCTCCGGATGACCCTTCCATCAGCGCTTCTCCTTTTTCGAGGGCATCAAGTGCAACGCAACGCGAGCGCAGTAGCCCGCTGCCTGCTCGATTGCGAGATCGATCGGTGGAACCGACCGTCCGCGGCCATTTCGACAAACATTCACTAAAGGGTGGCACAAAAGGGTTGCGGGTGACCGCCGGCCATGCGGGCTAGCCGCCAATCACGCGGGAACAGCAGCCGTTTGCGCGCTTAACGGCTACATCCGGGTCGTGGGGCAATCACGCGGCTCCGGAGACTGCGTGCAACACCGTTCATGTGACAGACTAGTTGGCGGCCTTATTTGGTGATCTGTATCACTGCTGGCCTTTGCCCCGGCGCAGCTTTTCACGCGTGGAGTCGGTATATGGCGCGCAGGAACCTTTTGATCGGAGCCTCCGTGCTGGCCTTTGCTGGCGGCTCGGCAGGCGCTGAAACGACCTTCTTTGGTACAAACCAGTCGACGGTGGTCCAGACCGGGTTCGGCAACAGCGCGAACGTCAACAACAAGGCGCCTGGCAACGACGACAATGCGTCAACGGTCACTCAGAACGGCATCAACAACGCCGCGAGCGTAGAGCAGGTCGGTGATCTCAACATCTCCCGTGCGCGGCAGGTCGGCAACGATGGTAAGATCACGCACCGCCAGAACGGGAACCGGAACACGGCCGACAGCGAGCAGACCGGCAACGACCACAGCAGCACGCTGACCCAGCAGGGCAACGACAATTTCGGCACAGCTATTCAGGCCAATGGCGATCGCAACAGCAGCACAATCGATCAAGCGCGTGCCTTCATCAACGGCACGAGGGCGCGCGTCACGCAGCGAGGCTCCGACAACAGCTCGAACGTGACCCAGGAAGGATCCCAGCAGGCAGCCACGGTTGTCCAGGGCACGGCTTCCCTATTCGGCAACGGAAACCGAAGCGGGATCAGCCAGCGCCAAAGCGGTCAGACGGCCGAACTTTTCCAGCTCGAGGGATCCACAGCAGCAGGGAACGTGAGCTCGATTTTACAGGAGAATCGAATCACCGGCGGCGGCGGCTTCAACTCCAACAACCGGGCAAGCGTAGCGATGCGCGGCTTCGGCAACGAAAGCGCCGTCGCGCAGAATGGCGACAACCTTCTTGCCAGGGTGTCCATGCTGGGCGGCGGGAGCGCAAGCGGGGCTCAGACCGACACCGAGAGTGGAAGAACGCAGGGCAACCGAAGCTCTGTGACGCAGACCGGAAGGGCGCTGACGGCGCTCGTCTCGGCCGGATCGTCTCTCTCCGGCGAGGGCCAGGGAAACCTCAACACGGTCGAACAGACGAGCGTTGTTGAACCAGGCGAGATCAGGGCCAGCCATCGCGCCGTCGTGTGGCAGATGGGCGCATTCGACACGAACTTGATCCGCCAGGCCGACCGTTCGACAACGCGCCCAGTCCAGCAGCCGATAAACTATTCGGACGGCACCAGAGGCCGAGCCGTCGCCGATGTCGCCCAGAAAGGTGGCCGCGGGTCCGTGGAAGTGCACCAGTTCGCGGACAACACGGCCCGGGTCACTCAGGGCTTCGGCTCGCGCAGCGGGGTGCGGATCGAACAGGTCGATGCCGGCGACTTCGAAGTCTCCATCGCCTCGGTTCCGGGATCCACCCTCCGCGCCTTCAACCGTGCCGTGGTCGCGCAAAACGGTGACAACAATTCGGTCGACCTTGCCCAGGACTCGGTGAACGCGAATGCCGTCGTCTTCCAGATGAGAGCGAGCTCGTTCAACAGCGTCATCATCGCTCAAGGCGTCCAAGGGCCAGAGACGCTGGACCCCAACAATCCTACGCCCATTCGGGGTGAGACGTTCAATTTGTCCGCACAGGTGAGCCAAGGCGGGAGTCGCAATTCCGCCGATATCGGGCAGTGGGGCACGAACCTGCAGGCCACGGTTCAGCAGCTGGGCAGTGGCTCGGCCGACATGCTCAACCGCGTCCATGTCCGGCAAAGAGGACAAGCCAATCGAGCCACGGCGCGACAAGGCGCGGGCGCTGGCCCGTCAGCTTCTACGGATCCGGCGAGCGGCCAATCGGGTGACGAATTCTTCTTTCCCGGTGGAGCGCGCTCGGCCGAAATCGCGATCATCCAGTCCAATTTCGGCAACAGCGCGAGCGTGGAGCAGCACGGCAGGGGCCAGTTCGGCCGGATCGAGCAGTCGGGCGCGAGAAACACGGCCTCAATCCTGCAGGACGTTGCTGCGACCAATGCCACGGCGGTGATCCGGCAAAGCGGCAACGACAACAGCTACAGCATCACCCAGAA
>JALYNE010000284.1 GCA_030773375.1 Pseudomonadota bacterium | reverse complement strand
GCAACGGCCCCGACGATTGCCGCCGCGCGACGCGCGACCAGATCTTCATGGGCGCGGAGGTCATCAAGTTCGCAGCTTCCGGGGGCGTGGGCAGCAACATTGCGGGCGGCCTCGAGGCGCAGATGACGCTCGATGAGATGAAGGCGATCGTGGATACTGCGCACAGCTTCGGCCGAAAGGCGACGGCGCATGCGCACGGCAAGTCCGGGATCGACACGGCGCTTCGGGCGGGCGTCGATTCGATCGAGCATGGCAGCTTCATCGACGATGAGACGGTCCGCCTGTTCAAGGAAAGGGGCGCGTACCTCGTGCCGACGATCCATGCATTCGAAAGCGTGATCCGGCAGGGGCGCGCCGGTGAGCGGCCCGCGGCAAGCGCTGCCAAAGCCGAGGAAGTCGCCAAGGTCGTGAAGCAGAGCCACAGGCGGGCGATTGCCGGCGGCGTCAAGGTCGCGTTCGGCACGGATTCCGGGGTAGGGCCGCATGGCACCAACGGGCTCGAGTTCAACTGGATGACGGAAGTGGGCATGGCGCCGGCGGAGACGATCCGGTCAGCGACGCTGGACGCTGCGACCTTGCTCGGGCGTGCCGACCGGATCGGCCGCATCGCACCCGGCATGGACGCCGACATCATCGCGGTGGATGGCGATCCAGTCGCGGACGTGAAGCGCCTTCAGACGGTCGATTTTGTGATGCGCCGGGGCGTCATCCACAAACTGGCAGGCGAGCGGCAGGTCTTCCCGGCCGAATGAGCAGCCGGGGCTCATGCCTTTCCATGTTTCGCCACGGGAGGGCTGGAGGATCCCCCAGCTACTCTGGTCGGTGAGCGCGGCGCGAAGCTCGGAGCGACGGATTTTCTCGTGATCAGCGTTTGAAGCAGCAGCCAGCTCCAGAGAGCCGGCCGGAGCCGGTCCCTCGTGCCGGACCCGATTGCAGCCACGAAGGAACGACATGAAAAGCAGAGCAATGTTCGCCTTTGCCGCCGGCTTGGTGATTTCCGGGGCGATTTCCGGGTCCGCTTCGGCGCAGAGAGCCGACGCAGACGGAGACGGACACATCAGCCTGGCCGAATTCCAGGCGAGCCGGAGCGGTGCCCTGCTTGCGCGGGATGGTGACGGTGATGGCCGGGTGAGCGCGACTGAATGGGCCGCCGGCGGCATGAAGGCGAGATCCAAAGGCCAGAGGCGCGATCCCGCCAAAGCCTTTGCCCGTTTTGACAGAAGCGGCGATCGCTATCTCGACAGAGCCGAAATCGCCACCGTTCTCGCGAGCCGTTTCGCCAGAATGGATGCGAATGGGGATGGGGTGCTGACGCGCGATGAGCGAACCGCTCGCCGAAAGGGGGCGCCAGCGGCCGAAGAGTGACCCCGCTGCTTCGGCATGCCGGCCGGCAGAGGAGTTGCGATTGCCGCTAGGCGACCCCGACGAAGAGCTGGTCAGGCGGGTTGCGCGCGGCGATGCGGCCGCGGTCGAGGCGCTCGTCGCACGCAAGCTGCCGCGTCTCCTCGGTCTGGGGACACGGATCCTGGGCGATGCCGCCGAGGCGGAGGACGTTGCGCAAGAGGCGTTCATCCGGGTCTGGCGCAGCGCCGGCTCTTGGCGGCCGGGCAAGGCGCGGTTCGACACCTGGCTGCACCGCGTCGCACTCAATCTTTGCCATGACCGGCTTCGCCGCCGCCGGGAACAGCCGATGGCCGAGCCACCGGAACAGGTCGATTGCGCACCTTTGCCCGATGCAGGGATCAGCGCAGCGGAGACAGGCGGGCAGGTGGAACGGGCGCTGCAGGCGCTTCCCCCGCGACAGCGTGAGGCGATCGTGCTGACCTATTACCAGGAGCTGCCGAACATCGATGCTGCGGCGGTGATGGAGGTGAGCGTCGATGCACTGGAGAGCCTGCTGTCGCGCGGACGGCGCAGCCTGCGCGGGCTGCTGAAGGAGGATAAGGATGAGGGATGAAGCGACGAGATCAATGACCCCGGAGCGTTTCGGCTTGCTTGCCGAAGCCTATGGGGCGGGTATTCGCCGTTGGCCGGAGGCCGACCGGGAAGCGGCGCGCCGGCTGCAGGCGAGCGGGGCCAGGGAAGCAACCGAGGCGCTCTCCCGCGCGGCCGCCCTCGACGATCATCTCGACCGATATGGCGTTCCCGCGCCCTCGCATGCGCTTTATCGGAACATCGTCGCGAGCGCGCCGCCCGCACCGGCCAAGACGCGGGTGCGCTGGTGGCTCAGCGTCGGACTGGCAAGCGCAGGCTGTGCCGGCGCGCTTGCCGGCGCTTCGGCGATCACCCTGACCGCGCCGGCTGTCACGGACGCGGCTGGCTGGGGCGCGTATGAAGCGACCGCATTCGGCGAGCTTGGAGATGACGGCTCATGACAGCGAAGGCGTTCCGGACTCTCCTCATCATCTCGGTGATGCTCAACGTCTTTCTTGTCGGCGTGATTGCAGGCGGGGCCTTCATGTGGCTGCGGGCGGAGCGGCCAGCGCCGACGCTCGCCGCGGACATGCGGGGCGGCCGGCTGCGAATCGCTGGAGCGGGCCTCTCTCCGGAGTACCGGCGGGCCTTCCGGGCGGCGCTGCGCGAGACGCGCCGCGAATCCAGGCCGCTGATCCTTGAGAGCCGCGCCGGCCGCCAGGAAGCGGCGCGGCTTCTGAGCCAACCAGTCGTCAACCGAGCCGCGGTCGAAGCGGCGCTGGCGCGTGCGCGCGCCGCCGACATCGCGCTCCGGGCGCGGCTCGAGGAGCGCGTAATCGGCTTCGCGGTGGCGCTCCCCGCTGAACAGCGGAAGGTATTGGCGGAAGGGCTGGAGCCCCGGCGAATGCGCAGGAGAGAACGGTGAATTCTCGAGGGAGCGACGGATCAAAGAGGCCCGCAGCGTTGAAGGGCCTGCCCGCCACGGCAAGCAAGGGAGCGATAGCCTGAGCCCCATGACAAGCCCCCTCTCTCCGGCGGCGATCGCGCTCAACCGGTTCGGGCTCGGCGCCCGTCCGGACGAGGCCCCGCCCAACGATGCAAAAGCGTGGCTCCGGGAGCAATTCAACCGCTTCGAAGCACGTCTTCCAGCCTTTACAGCCCTGCCGCGAGGAGCGGACGTCGCGGCGGACTATGAGCGGCAGCGCCAGGAGGTCCGTACCACTGCGGACGAAGCCGCCAAGCAGCTGGCGCGCCGGGAGCTCAGGACGGATATGCGCGCTCTCTACCGCGCTGCCGTCAACGCCCGCGTCCTCAGCGCGCTGACCACGCCCGCACCCTTCATCGAGCGCCTGGTGCACTTCTGGTCGAACCATTTCGCGGTTTCCGCCGAAAAGCCGGTCGTCGGTCCTTTGGCGGGCGCTTTCGAGGCTGAAGCCATCCGGCCGCATGTGCTCGGCCGCTTCGAGGACATGCTGCTCGCGGCCGAGCGGCACCCGGCGATGCAGCTCTATCTCGATCAGGTCCGATCGGTCGGACCCGCCAGCCCGTTTGCCACGCGCGTCGCCGCTCGCAATGCCAAAAGGAAGCGGGGGCTGAACGAGAATCTCGCGCGTGAGATCATGGAGCTCCACACTTTGGGCGTCCGCAGCGGTTACACGCAAGCCGACGTCACCGAATTTGCCCGTGCCTTGACCGGCTGGAGCATATCGGGCCTCGGTCCGGGTGCGCGCGGAGGACCGTCCGAACCTGGCGCGTTCCTGTTCCGGCCGCAGCTCCACGAGCCTGGCGCTCGCACGATCATGGGCAAAAGCTACGATCAGCCGGGTGAGGGCCAGGCGCTGGCGGTCCTGCGCGACCTTGCGGCGGCGCCCGCCACCGCTCGCCATCTGGCGACCAAGCTCGCCCGGCATTTCGCGGGCGATGCGCCGCCACCGGCGCTGGTGGATCGTCTGGCGGGAGCCTTCACCCGCAGCAGCGGGCATCTGCCGAGCCTCTATCGGGCGCTCATCGAGTCCCCGGAGGCATGGGCGCCCGCTCCGCTGAAGTTCAAGACGCCGTGGGAGTGGACCATCTCAGCGATGCGCGGGGCCGGGCGGACAACGCTCGATGGCGTCGAGGCCGCGCCGATGCTGGTCCAGCTGGGCCAGCCGGTGTGGAGGCCCGGATCCCCCGCGGGTTACGATGATGTCGCCGCGAGCTGGGCTGCACCCGACGCGCTCGTTCGGCGCGTCGAGCTGGCGCAGCGTTTCGCGACGCAGCTCGGCGATCGCGACCCTCGCGCACTCGCCGCAAAGCTCCTGCCCGGCGCGCTCAGCCCCGCAACCGCCACCGCGATCGCGCGCGCCGAAAGCGTGGCGACCGGAATAGCCCTGCTCCTCGTTTCACCGGAATTCCAGAGAAGGTGACCCTCATGCTGCCCCGTCGCCAGTTCCTCTCCATCGCCGCCGGCGCTGGTGCTTTGCTCGTCAGCCCGCGCATTGCCTTCGCGGCGGTCGAGAGCGATCGCCGCTTCGTGTTCGTCATCCAGCGCGGCGCCGCCGACGGGTTGAACACCGTCATTCCCTACGCCGATCCAGATTATTCGCGGCTTCGGGGGCCAATCGCCATAGATTCGGCCGCGGCCCTGAAGCTCGACGGCATGTTCGCTCTTCATCCCTCGCTCACCCACCTGGGGGCCCTGTACAAGGCCGGCCAGGCGCTGTTCGTCCATGCCATCGCCTCGCCTTATCGCGAGCGGTCGCACTTCGATGGACAAAACGTGCTCGAGACCGGCGGCACCGGCCCTTATCAGGTGAAGGACGGCTG
>JALYNE010000283.1 GCA_030773375.1 Pseudomonadota bacterium | reverse complement strand
ACGGACGCCATGACGCGACTCGCCAACGCCAGTCGGGCGATAGTCTCGCCGTCCCCTGAGAAGGAGACAGCGCCAATATGGTTGTCGGCGTAGAGGCCACCGCCGGGAAGCGGGCTGTCGCCGACGCCCCCAACCTTTGCTCCGGTCAAACCGCCCGTTGAAGTGCCTGCTGCCAGATTGCCTCCGATATCAAGGGCGACTGCTCCGACCGTGTCGTGAGCCCCTTCTGCCGCGTCCTTTCCTTTCTCCGCAAGGAGTTCCTCGTCTGTTGCGAGGGCGAGTCCGTTTTCCTTTGCAAACATCAGAGCGCCTTCCCCGGCCACAAGAACTTCCTTCTCCGACAAGAGTTTTCGTGCGACGCAGATTGGGTTCCTCACGTTGCGGATTACGCCGACAGCGCCTGCTGAGAGATCGCGCCCATCCATGAGCCCCGCGCACATCTCCACCTGTCCAGCGGCATTCGGTACTGAGCCTCGACCCGCATTAAAGACAGGCAGGTCTTCAAGAACCCGGATCGTCGTCTCGACCGCATCGATCGCACTGCCTCCTCGATGAAGCACTTCCGCGCCAGCTTCCACCGCTTGGCGGATACCCTCGCGATTTGCGTGTTCTTCGGCTTGGTCCCAGGGCTTGGCGCCGCCATGCACGATGATGGCCCATTTCTCTCGGGGCTGAGGCAAATGTTTCTCCAATGCTGAGATGTTGCCGGGTTAACCGTCCCGAGCCACCGGCGTTCCTGAAAAGAGGCACAGCAGTTGGTTAGCTCCTTCTGCGATGATGCCCTTCGCGCTCAGGAGGTTGGAAAGGGCCGCCGCGCCTCCATGTCGAAGGCGTCGCCAGCTGCAAGCACGTGAACCTTGATGTCGTGCAGGGACAAGACCTGCTTTGAACCCGCCTCCGCGACATTGGAGTAGGATGCCTTCTTCCCGTCAACCACATACACGGCGCCGGTCCCGACAACGGTGAGTCTCTCACCCTCGACGATCACCGCCGTATCTTCGTCAATTCCGAGCCCAAGGATCCGAGGGTTGTGGGCGACGGCCCCGATCAGGCGACCAAAGCGCCCCCGTTCCGCGAAGTGCTGATCGATGATCACATTGCGGATCAGCCCCATTCCTGGCGGCATGTGGAGATCACCGATCCGGTGCGTCTCCGCGCTTGAGCCTGTCACGAGCATCGTATCGCTCATCATGGATGCTCCGGCCGAAGTGCCTGCGATGAAACCTCCTCGCTCAAGAAGGCGGTGCAGTTCGTCCTCCAACTCGGTGCCGCAAATCTGGCTTGTAAGGCGTAGCTGATCGCCCCCGGAGAAGAAAACGCCGTCAGCGTCCTTCAGGAGGTCGAGCTTATCGGAAGCGTGACTCCTGTTCTCGACATAGAGCTCCACCAGCTCCCCAACGTCGAGGTCATGGAAAGCTTTGTCATAGTCTTCGAAGTAGCCCTCCGGCTGGTGGCTTGCGACGGTCGCAAGCACCAGCTTGCCTCCATCAAGGCGTCGCGCAACCTCCTTCAAGATCTTGCGGTCACCCCGCGGATCTCGGTCCTCGTGGCCACCGATGATGATGAGCGTGCCGCGTTGTTTCTCTGAGAGAGTCATATGTGTCGAATCATCCTGTTCGGCTGCGCCGCTCCTCCCGGAGCGAGGAAATTATAGGGAGCTATGCGAGGATCTGCGGAGCACGCGGGACGCGTGCTGGCCAGTTCGTCGGTTGATTGGCTCGAGCGTTTCGAACTGGTCTCGGCTGATTTCTGCCCTGATCCCGGTCAGCTCCGCGCGAACCCTCTCCCACCGAAGGGCATCCAGTGTCTCCCCGACGCCGCCGACGCCGCCGGAACCGACAACCGAGGTGAAGCGATAGAACGTCGATCCGCCCAAAGTCGCCGCCGACGCCCTCCGGCGCCTGTCGCGCATCTTGAAGATGCTCCGCTCCCGCCTCGTCGAAAACTCTGATGATCATCGGGGCGTAGAACGGCTTCGGGTCTACCCCGTTCCTGAGCACCGAGCCTATGTAATTCGTACTGCGCTATTCGGCCGCTTCCTGCTTACCGGCTCTGACAGCCCGTATAAACCCGGCCAATTGCCTCCGGAGTGTAGGGCTGTTTAGATGCTGGGGCACGGCGTCAAAGGCTTCCCGACGACGCCGCCGCTCCAGGTCCCGAAGATCCCGACACTCGCCTGACCGGGCAAGCTGATAGGCGCGTTCAACGATGTTCACTGGCTCCCCTCCGGATGAAGCTGGCAGACATGTCGGTTAAGCAGCAGCCTGTTCTCAGATGGGCCCTGCTCGGGTTGTTTTGCGGGCCCTTTGCTCTGCTCGCAGCCGCAGCGCTCCCCCGCGTAGACCCGTCTAGCTAGAAAAATTCGGGAGCAGCCTTCCTATTTTTGAAGGCCCTCGAGCCGAGCACTTAACTAGCTGGCGCTACTGGGTCAGAAGCGGCCAGGGCTGCCCAGCGAGCGAGGTCTGGTCTCCACTTCCGTCGTTCGGAACCAGACGGTCCGCTGACGGCCCATACCGTTGAAAAAGCGGCCTTGCCACGGTGACTCGCCTCTGATTCAATCTTCCTGCGTAAGGCGGGGAGGCGAGCCGCTGACGGGCGAGCGTAGGCCAGCAGAGCCATGAAGACTCGACCGACATAACCCGCCTGAGGCGCGGCCTTCAGAGCTTAGGCCCGCGATGGGCCGGAAGCAGACGTATAACCGCATCATCGGCTTAAGGTCTGTCTTCGGAAATTCGGTGCCTCAAAACCTCAGGCCACGAGGCGCGCCGTCGCCCAAACCTTTGCTCATGGCCTGCTGAGCGGGGGATGGTTGCGTTCATCTGGGTAGAAAGCGTGGCAACCCTAAGCTGCTCGAAGCCGACGATCCGCTCTTCGAGTGGCTGGGTCGCTGCCAGGGGCTGTATCACGGACCGGATCTTCGCTCTCGCTCCCGGGTTGGGACTCTAAGATCAACGGGGACGCACCAGGATGGACGATTTGCCGGCCGACGTTCGGGTGACTGCTCGCGGAAAGAGAGGCAGCATGAACAATCGCTTGCAGGGAAAGAGCATCGTTATCACCGGCGCGTCCAGCGGGATGGGCCGCGCGACGGCGCTCGCTTTCGCGCGGCGAGGAGCCAATCTGGTTTTGACCGCACGCCGCGAAGAGCCGCTACAGTCGGCCGCGCGCGATTGTGAGGCGCTCGGCATCGAAGCGATTGCAGTTCCGGCGGATGTGACCGACGTCTCCGAAATGCGCGCAGTTGCGCAGGCCGCGCTCGAGAGGTTCGGCAGCATCGACATCTGGATGAACATTGCAGGGCTGAGCCTTTGGGGCCGCTTCCCCGACATCCCGGTGGAGGCGCAGCAAGAGCTCATCAGGGTCAATCTTTTGGGCGTGATCAACGGCTCGCATGCAGCGCTGCCGCACATGCTGAGTGCGGGCGGGTGCGGAATGATCGTCAACATGGCCTCGATCGGCGGCCGGCTCCCACAACCGTTCGCTGCCGCTTACAGTGCGAGCAAATTCGGCGTCGCGGGCTTCACCGAGGCGCTTCGCTACGAGCTGGGCTCCGAAACCAGCATTGAGGTCTGCGGGGTCTATCCGGGATTTGTCGATACGCCAACGGACATACACTCGGCCAACTATACCGGACGGACGTTGCGGCCGCTGCCGCCCGTAATCGCCCCTGAACGTGTCGCAGAGGCCATGGTAGGACTTGCGTTGCGGCCCCGGCGCGCGCTGCACATTGGCCTTCATCACCTCTCGGCCGCAGCGTACCATGTCGCGCCGGAGCCCTCCGGTAGGCTGTTCGGGATCATCAGCCGCCGGCATTTCATTGAGGCCGGTCCGGCGGCAGCGGATTTCGAGGGAACCCTGTTTCAGCCGGTGGCCGAGGGGACTGGAATCCACGGCGGGTGGGGGGCGCCTCAGCGCAAGCCTCGGAATAGCGGCGCGGCAGTGGCTCTGGCCGGGATAGCCGCTGCCTCGGCGCTAGGGGCTTTCATGCTCAGCCGTTGGTCGGTCCCCGCTGAGCATGGCGGACGTCAAACGAGAATTCCTCGATCCTGACGGGGAATGCGTTAAGACCGGAAACTTCTTGGACGTCTGCAAAGCCAAATGGTGGCGGGCGTAGTTACTCCCTTTCGGCCGCCGCCATCTTTTTCCCAGCGACGGCGCTGCCACACTTCGGGCACGGGCGCTCGCCCGTGAAGAGCTGTTGAAATCTGCAGGCCTACAAAGGGGCAGAACAGCCGGAACTTCGGGAGCCGGCCCGATCGTCATCGCAGCGTCCCGGCTGAACGGGCGCTCGTGACTGCTCTCTGCCCGGCGAGAAGCTGTTCTCAACATCAGGCACACTCATTTCGGATGGCGCTCGCGGTGTGCTTGCGGCTGGAAATCGGGTGGGTGCTGGGTCGGCCTGGCCCCCTGTGCCCGCAGCCACGAGTAAGACATCGAACGGGCCGTGTACAAGCTCTCCGACGTGGAGAGCGGCTTCCGCGAAGGGGGGTCCAAAAGTTGTTCTATGGATTGCCCGCTGCCGGCGCTCCGCGCGGATGGCCAGTCGCTTGCCGTGAAACCGGTCCAGACATTCAATTGGGTGCTGCCGCAGTAGCCGGAGCATGTTGCGCCCATGAACCAGAGAAGCGGACCTCCTCACTTCATCCTAGCCGGGAAGCGAGATCGTCAGGTTTCGACCCCTAGCGGGCGCTGAATCTGCTGGCAGCAGAGTCTCCGCTAAAGGTTTGCTA